>DAOOON010000067.1:0-1106 GCA_035387745.1 archaeon | reverse complement strand
TTAAATTATTTAGAGAATAAATTAAAATCATCTACAATATAACTATTATTTTTTAGAGCCGCTTGCAAATTCCACCATCATAAACTAGTGAATTTGTAAACCTACTAAACTTATCAAGCAGATCTTTTAAACTTTTAATCATTTTACCGCTTTATGGGTCAATTTTAGATAAAAAACTATTATTGGGTGCGTGCTTGATGGTTGAGTTTTAAAAATGGCTAATTTTTAGTGTTTTTAGCTAAAAGTTATGTTACCATTTTCAAACTCTGATGAATACAAACTGATAAAATACCAAATGCTAAAACAGAAGCTACTTTTGTAGCTCCTTTATAATAAATATTACTGCATCCAAAGTCTTCTTTGAGGTATTTATTTACACGCTCAACCATACTTCTTTGGTTATAGTGATGGGTATCTAAACTTTGAGTAAGGTTTAGAATTTCAAATTTCTTTTTTTCATCTTTTATAAGTTGAATTTTTCCTTTTAACTCTTTGGAGTTCTTCGGATTGATATCAATAAGCGGTCTATGATTTAGTTTTTTGGAAAAATCTCTGATAATATTGCTGTCGTATCCTGCATCTTGTAAGTCATAAAGATATGATACTTTTTTGCTTGTCTCGTTTATAAGAGGAAGTGCTACTGAGCTATCATGAACATTTGCCCCTGAATAAATAGCAGTAATAGGGATATCTCCATCTACTACACTGATATGGAGTTTCCCTCCTATCCATGTTTCAAAGTTGCCTTTGGAATTCTGTTTTCTTCCAACTCCACACTGCGTTGATACCAAAGATAGCATCTGCTTTGTGGTTTTCATATCTTCTTGTTGCTGCAAGATACTGGGTGTTTTAGGCTCTCTTGTTTCACCTTTTTTAGGTCGTCCTCTTCTTTTTGGTTTAAACTTTTCTTTTTCAACTTTTACAGGTTTTTCTCTCAGTGGTATTTTTGTTGCATCACTTGCATTATAAAAAAAGAGTGTATCCCTTAGATACTCCTTCACAAACTGCTCATGCGTCTTTTGTGCAATTTTAAGCTCACTGAGCTCCTTAAAGACTCTACTAAATTTAGACTCACTTGGAATATCGTTTTTATATCTCCACCCACA
>DAOOON010000066.1:0-1113 GCA_035387745.1 archaeon | reverse complement strand
AGGTTTGTCTTGATATACAAAAAATGATTAAAAAAGAATTTAAGAAAAATGTAGAAGTCATGGTCTATGGCGATGGTGCTTACAAGGATCCAGAATCAGGAATCTATGAACTTGCAGATCCTGTCTGTGCTTTTGGCGTAACCCCAGGAATTGAAAGCGTAAGAAGAGTGGGCGTAAAAACCAAATATCTAATGCAGAAATTTTTAAGTGAAGGCAAAAGCAAAGAAGAAATATTAAAAGCAATTGAAAAAGAAAAAAAAAGAATAATGTGTGGCACAGATAAAGGAGAAATCGCTTGCGAAGGCACAACTCCAAGGAAAGTTAGAAATCTTGTAGCAAGCCTTGCTGATCTTGTTTCAGGAAGTGCTGATGCAAACACACCTGTTGTTATTGTTAGAGGGTTTATCTAAATAATTATGAAAAAATTAGAAGGCGTTGTAATACGTTTAAGTGTAGGAATTGGCAAGAATGTCCTTGAAGCAGAAGAAGCATTAAGAATTGCAAAGAGAAAAAAATATCAAAAGAAAGAATATAATATCGAGATGTATTCTGGAAAATCAATTCCTAATAACACAGACACACCAAACAAAGTAATTTCTGCTTATTTAAGATTAGAAAAAAAATTATCTAACTTAAAGAATTCACTTAAAGATCTTGAGATGCTAAAAATTGATCATAAAACAGGATTACTAAACAGATTTGGTTATTTTGTTGAAAGAGATAAATTGATTAAACAAAAAAAATATGGGAAAAACAGATTTATTATTTTTTTTGATGCAGATTCCATGCATTCTCTAAATAATAAATATGGCTATGCCTTTGTAGACAGATATTTAACTGCAATTGGTAAAGCCTTAAATGAGAATATAAGAAATAGAGATCAAAAAGATATTCTAAATGTTGGAGAATCACTAAACAATAGAAGAAACGATACTGCAGGAGACGAATTTATTATTGATATTTCATGTAAAGAAAAGGATGTTTTAAATATTACTAAAAGATATCTTACAAAATGCTATGAATATCAAAGAAAAATAAAAATTAAAAAGACTTAAGAGATTTTTGCTTTTCTTTTTCTATAATTCCTTGAGCTGCAATTACTCCAGTTATTGC
>DAOOON010000065.1:0-1150 GCA_035387745.1 archaeon | reverse complement strand
CTATATTCTATATTATCTGAAACTAAAGATATTGATTACTTAGATGTTAATACTGAAAAAAAAAAATTCGATTATAGAAGCAAAGAAATTCCTTCAAAAATAAAATTAGATTCTGATTTTTTAAGATTAGCGGGTTATTATCTTTCAGAAGGATATTATTCTGATAAAGTCACAAAAACACACATCGCGTTTTGTTTTAATTTAAAGGAAGATAATCTTGTTGAAGATATTATTAGAATTTCTGAAAAAATATTTGGAATAACTCCGACTGTAAGAAAGAATGAATCTAAACATTCTCAAGTAGTTTACATAAATAGTGTATTTGTGGTTAGATTATTTAAAATATTATTTGAATCAGGTGCTAAAAATAAAGATATACCTGAAATTTTTATGACATTACCTCCTGAAAAACAAAAACCTCTAATTTATGGAATTTGGAAAGGAGATGGTTTTTTTAACACAAGAATCCCTAGAGGAGGATATTCAACTATATCTAAAGAATTAGTCCACAAGCTAAAAATATTATTACTAAGACAAGGGATTATTCCTTCGGTGTATTATGAAACAGATAAAATTGACAAAAACGGGCTAAAACATCAGGAATGTTATAGAATACATGTAGGAGACAAAGAATCTACAACAAAACTGTCTAAAATCATTGGCGTTACTTTCTATAATCTAAGACCAGAAGCAATAAAATCTTGGATAGACAAAAATGTATTATATACACCTGTCACTTCTAAAAAAACAGAAAACTATTCCGGGAAAGTTTATAATTTAGAAATAAACACATCTCACTCTTATAATACTGAAGCATTTACTGTTCATAATTGCGGAGATATAATGTGGATTTACATTAAGGTTTCAAAAGACAAAGCAGGAAAAGAAATAATTAAAGATATAAAGTTTAAAACACTTGGGTGTGCAGCAGCAATTGCAACATCTTCTATGGTCACAGAGCTTGCTAAAGGAAAGACTCTTGATAAAGCCTTTAATATCACAAGAGCAGATGTTGCAGAAAACCTTGGGGGCTTACCGCCAGTTAAGATGCATTGCTCAAACCTTGCAGCAGATGGGCTTCAAGCAGCAATTAATGACTATTATTCTAAACATGGAAAGAAAACAAAAAAAATAAAAACAAATGCATGTA
>DAOOON010000064.1:0-1459 GCA_035387745.1 archaeon | reverse complement strand
AGCTCGGAATTGAATATCACGTGGTTGATGAAAGAAAAAACTTTGAAAAAGAAGTGGTTTCTTATTTTAAATCTGAATTAAAAAAAAATAAAACACCAAACCCTTGCGTGATTTGTAATAGATATTCAAAACTTAAAGCTCTTCTAGATTTTGCAGACAATCATAACATCAAATATGTTGCAACTGGCCACTACGCAAAAATAAAAAACAGAAATCTTTGTAAGCCAAAAGACAAAACAAAAGATCAAACTTATGGCCTTTGTCTTCTGCCGAGAGAGTGGCTAAAAAGAATTATTTTCCCTTTAGAAGGCATGACAAAAGAGCAAGTTTACAAGTTGGCACAAAAACAGGACTTTGATTTTTTCTCAAAGACCAAACAGTCTCAGGATTTCTGTTATGTTTCTGGTAGCGACATTTCCAAGTTCGTAGAAAAAGAGCTTGGAAAGAAACCGGGTAAGATAATTGACACCACAGGAAAAGTGCTCGGTACCCATAATGGTTTATGGTTCTACACCCTTGGTCAAAGAAAAGGTCTTGGGAGAGATGGCAAGAGATATTTTGTTTGCGGCTTTGATATTAAAAAAAATTATTTAATAATAACAGACAAGCAAGAAAAAAAAATCAAAGAGATATCTTTAGAGAAAGTAAATCTTATAACAAAGAAATTACCAAAAAACTTAAAAGTAAAGATTAGGTATACGCTAACAGAGATTTCCGCAGAATTGATTTTACAAAAAGGCAACAAAGCGAAAGTAATCTTCAAGCAACCACAAGCAGTTGTTACTCCTGGTCAGTTCTGTGTTTTCTATTCTAAAGACAAATGCCTTGGCGGAGGAATAATAAAATGAATAATATTTATTTTTTCATGAGGCATGGTCAAAGCCTTGCTAACTTAAAGCATCTTGTAATTACAAAACCAGAAAATGCAATTGATCACTACGGCCTTTCAGCAATTGGTAAAAAGCAAGTGCTAAATTCTATTTCCAAGAATAAAGATTTAAATAAAGACACAATTATCTATTCTTCAGATTTTAAAAGAGCAAAAGAAACTGCAGAGATTGTAAGAGAACACATCAAAGCAAAGCCAATAATTTTTTCAAAAAACCTAAGGGAAAGAGCTCTTGGCGTGTATGAGAAAGGTAAAGACAAAATGTATCGCGAGCTTTGGGAAAATGACCTAAAAGAGAATACTCTAAAAAGCTGCGAGAGCATTTCATCAATTGCTAAAAGATTTAAAGAATTAATTACAGATATTGAAAAGAAACACAAAGGAAAGAAGATTTTGTTTGTAACTCACGGAGACATTATTAGCGTTGGCCTTTCGGTTTTAAACAATAAGCCAGTAAAAGAGCATCACAAAAGATATTCAATTCTAGAAAATGCAGAGATTAAGAAAAGTTAATACCACACACTTAAAAAGCCTTTGATTCTTAATATATAGTATTCTCTATGGAATAAG
>DAOOON010000063.1:0-1472 GCA_035387745.1 archaeon | reverse complement strand
ACATTAAAGACTTACAAGATATTAGTGAAAAAGAGCCACTATTAAATTCAACAATAGAAGAAGAAGTAAAGAAAAGAGAGTTAATAACTTTATATAAAAAAATGAATGTATTAATAGAGAACCTAAGTACCGAGATTTCAGATTATGAGAAAAATATAGCAAAAGGTGATGTTTTTCTAGAGAATTTCAGATGCTACAGAACCATAAGTTTTGAAGGCCCAAAGAAATCCAGAGAGTTTTTAGAAAAGCTTGTTGATTCTTTTGAAATACAGGAATTTGTTTTAAAGTTTAATGTTGTAGGAACAGTTGATCTAAATAATATTGCAGAGCACATACAAGGTAGAAAAGTAGGAATAGACATTATTGTTCCAGCAACAAATATTCAATTGATTTTTGATGAGATACTTAAAGCACAGACTTTAAAGTTTAGATTATCCTCAGAAAGCCTAGTAATCTATTTTGAGAAAGACACAGTGCTTCATATAGAAGGTCCAAGCAAGAAGATTAAGATTGCTGACACAATTGCTAAAGACTTTGATGCGAAATTGATTAATGAATAATTTAAAAAGGGGAAAAAAATGTCACCAAAATTAATTTCGTCTAAAAAAGGAAGATTGATTAATAATTCTTTTGTAAATTCTAAAAAAACGATTCCCGAAAAAAGAGTTGTTATATCTAAATCCAAGATTAATTTTTTGGAGACTGATCCAAAAAAACTTAATTTTCAATTATATAAATCAAATCCTTTAAGATTAAGGGCTTTTTTTACTGCACAAGGCATAACTAAAGAAAACTTTAATTCTTCTTTTTTAGAAAAAATTATTGAAAATAATAAAAGAAACTATAAATTAGAAAAAGAAAAATATGATAACTGGTTTAAAACTAGAAAAACAGCAGTTGCACATACAGAAGACTATCATCCAAAAATTAGAATAGATATAAAAACGTTTTTAAATATTGGCGATTCTTTAAGATTAAGTACTAGAGAAATTATTAATGCTCATAGCAGATATGTTTCAAGTTATGACCCAAGAATTCGTGCTAGTCAAAAAGTATACTCTTTTTTAATTTCTTTAGATGCTAAAGAACAAAACAGAAGACCAGATTTACTAAAATCAATAATTCAAGAGCACGGCATAAAAGAAGGTTTTTTTGGATTAAGTGAATATAGGCGCACAATAAAACTATTACAAGTAAGAGAAGAAACAAAACAGCACAATTTGGCAAATATTCCAGAAAATTTAGTAGATAAAATTACGCTTGAAACTTTATTTGAAATTGAAAATATGGGTTTTACAGCAAAAGAAATAATTAGAGAATTAAAACCATATTCTGGAGTTTATGGAAGTATAGCTTCTAAAGCAATAACAGAATATATAAAAAGAAAAAAATAATTTAATCAATAAAAACATTGGCAGTCTTTCCACCATCCCAAGTAATTCTGGGTCTAACTTTTATTAGCATTACTTTTT
>DAOOON010000062.1:0-1490 GCA_035387745.1 archaeon | reverse complement strand
GATTATTCTATCCTATATAATATTAAAAAAATATAAAGGCAACAAAAGCCTTTTTAAAAAAACTAAACAAAAGACGGACGGATTCTAAGAAAAGATCTAATTTAATTTCTTTTAAAGATTTATAACACTCAATAAACAAAAGATTTTGATTTTTTATTAAAACACAATATATATATATATATATATCGGTTATTCCTTCTTTTAATCATATTAAACTTTTTAAAAATGGAGGAAATTAAAATGGCAAAAAAAGAAAAAAAATCACTAATCATTTGGGCAGTAGCGGCTCTAGTGCTAGGAGTATTAATTGGCGTATTAATAACAAATTCAGTAACAGGAAAAGCAAAAGCCAGTATCTCTGAAAAAGAAAATTTAGAAAATTCTCAAATAAAAGGACTACCCAGTTCAAGTGGCAAGTGTTGTCCTGCAGCAGGAGGGGGCTCCTGTAATATAGGCGAAGTCTGTTCATATTCAACAATTCAAATTAATGATTATGGCGATGCATATAGCGTAAATGCAGAATGTACTTGTAGAAAAATAGAGAACACGCCAAATATAAGAGGCGCCGATTTAGTTGCTGGCAATAAAATACCATTGACTAACGATATAATACAAAAGGCAATAAAAACCCAATTAGCCGACGGGAAAACCAAATATGATTTTATTGTTAGTGAAAATGGAGATATCATCGCGCCAGGAACACGAGATATAGCTGGCGATGGTTGCGGGTGTCACACGGCTAGTTCTTGTCCGTGTGGGAGTATTTGTGTTTCTGGAAGCACATCATCTACAGAATCTGATGACGGTTATGAAATTGTGACTATTAATCAAATAAGCACATGTAGACAGAATTATTCTGGGACATCAGGGTATACTTCTGGAGAAACTGAATATAGCCATTAAGTTAAAATTAAAAAAGATTATCTAATTGCATAATCTTTATCTTTTTCTTCTTTTTCTGGATTTTCTTTCTTTGCCTTAAACTTTTCTATGGCTTTAATAAATGCGTCTTTTGTTACAATTGGTTTAGGGTTATCAAGTTTTTTGTCTTTTTCTAAGTCTTCAATAATTAGTCTAATCTTTGTTAGTCCTGCTTCTCTACAGACTGCTTCAATCTCTGCACCAGAAAACCCGTCTGTAAGTTTTGCAAATTCTTTTGAGCTTGCTTTTTTATCTACATTCATTTTTCCTAAGTATACGTCAAATATTTTTTCTCTTGTTGATTCTTCTGGTAAAGGAACTAAAAGCAGTTTTTCAAATCTTCCTGGGCGAAGAAATGCTGGATCAATCAAGTCTGGGCGATTGGTTGCTCCAATAATAACAATGTCTTTAAGATTAGAAACCCCATCAATTTCAGTTAGCAACTGAGCAATAACATTATTCTTTGCATCGTTTGTTTCAAGGCCAGTTCTTCCTGAAGTTATGGAATCAATTTCGTCAATAAAAACAATGCTTGGCGCAAGTTGTCTAGCTTTCTTAAAGATATCTCT
>DAOOON010000061.1:0-1510 GCA_035387745.1 archaeon | reverse complement strand
CAAACTGTTAGAGCTGACGTGCCTGAATCAGAAAGAGAGAAACAAAAAGTTAATACTCATATTCTAAAAGACTTAACAAACACCGCAATAAAACTAGAAGAATATTTCGGAACTCCACAGATTATTGAATGGGCTATGGATAAAGCCGATATTTATATTATATCTTCAGAAGCAGTAAACCCAAACACCGCAGAAAAAACAAAAAAAAGCCCTCAACAAAAGATTAGCTCTTTTAAAAATCAAATATTATTAAAGGGCGTTGGAGTTAATGGTGGAATTGTTAATGGAATTATTGTTACAGTAATTAACTATAATGATCTTGAAAAAATTACACACGAATCAATACTAGTAACAGCAATGACTGACCAAGAGATGATGGGGGCTATGAAGATTGCTAGAGGGATAATTACTAATGCTGGAAGCTCTTTATGCCATGCAGCAGTAATCTCTAAAGATCTTGATAAACCATGTATTGTTGGCACAAGATTTGCAACAGAACAGCTTCTTGATGGCGAGAAGATACAAATGAATGCAAAAACTGGAGAAATATATGCTATTTCTTCTCTTGATGTTGTTGATATTCATCCTGAAGAAGACGATTTTCTAGATGAAAGAGAACAAAAAATTAAACAGCTTTGGGAAGAACAAAGAGAACTTAGAGAAAAAGGAGCAGTAATTATTAATAAAAAAACTCCAAAGAAAGCAATCACTACACCGAGCCACATAATCTTTAATGAACCAATTGAAGAAAAACCAAAAGTGGTTAAAGAAGCTACACCCACTTCAAAATATGTGGACTTGCAAGGCAATATTAATATTAAAGATTTAAATCATATTGAGATTGAAAAAGTCAAGCAGATTGTTATTCCAATTAACTTATTGTTCGGACCAGACGATATAACAAAACTTAAAGGAGAATTCTCTGGCTCTGTTTGTATGGTTGCTAAAGAAAAAATTAAAAAAATTTTAAAAGACATAAAGGATTTCTAAAAGGATTAAAAATGCCAAATAAACCAGTAAAACGAAAACCCAGCGAAACTAGAAAATTTAGTAAAACATTATTTAAAACTAAACCAAAAATAGAACTAAAAGAAGACACCACAAACCCGCATATTAAAACAATAAACACAATGTTTACTAGTGCCAAAACCGTTGCTGAAAAAATAACAAAAGTGAGTTTTTCTGCGAACTTTTTTTTAAGGAAAAAAAGAAGTTTAGAAAAAGTGTTAAATTTGATTGTAAATAAAACAAGTCCTGAAAAAATATTTAGAGAATTTGAGAATTTTGATATCGGCGAATTTCGTGCAATTGGCGAAAAAGAATACTGTAGTAATTTAGCAAAAGAAATAAACTCTTTAAAACAAGCATATAATTACGCAGATAATATTCTTAGAAGACTAAAGAAATAAGCCTTGACAGAGAGTCGAACTCTGTTCTTTCGCTCTGCAGGCGAATGCATAACCGGTCTGCCATCAAGGCGCTTATTCTTTATATAATTAAGAACAAATAT
>DAOOON010000060.1:0-1742 GCA_035387745.1 archaeon | reverse complement strand
TATTCTTAAGATGATTATTTCTCAGTTTACGTCATTAATTATTATTATTCTTTTTATATGTTCTTTTATTTTTTTATTTATGGGCGATACTTTAGAGTTTATTTTAGTTCTGATTATTATCGTAGTTAATGGTCTAATCGGTTTTGCTCAAGAATACAAAGCAGACAGAGCAGTTGATTCTTTAAAGAAAATGTTAGTAAAAACAACATTAGTTCTAAGAGATGGGCAAAAGCAAGAAATTAATACTGAAGACTTAGTGCCTGGAGATATTGTTTATGTCTATGAGGGGGATAAGGTTCCCGCAGATTTAAGAATTCTAGAAAATTATTCTCTAGTTGTCGATGAGTCAGTTTTAAACGGCGAAAGCGTTCCGGTATCAAAAGATCTTTCAAGTAAAGATGAAGGGAAAAACAAATTATTTTCAGGGACCACAATAGCAAGTGGTAAAGGCCTAGCAATTGTTGAAAAGACCGGAATAAATACAGAGTTTGGTAAGATTATTAATCTGGTCTCAAAAGAAGAAGAAATAAAAACACATCTTTCTAAACAGATAGATAAGCTTTCAAAAGTATTAATATATATTCTCATAGCAAGTTTTGTAATTCTTTTTGTTTTAGGGTTGTTAAGAGGAGAAGGTGTATTAGCTATTTTCTTAATTTCTGTATCTCTTGCAATTTCTGCAATCCCTGAAGGCCTGCCAATAGTTATGACTTTAACTCTTGCTAGTGGCGTGCAATTAATGTCTAAAAAGAATGCAATAGTAAAAAAATTAAGTTCAATAGAAGCACTTGGTGCAACCACCGTTATTTGTTCAGATAAAACCGGCACCTTAACTTTAAATGAAATGAATGTTGAGAAAGTTTATACTTTCAATTATGAGAAAAAAATATCCAGTTCTGGTTATCTATCTAATCAATTAGAAAAAATAGATAATATCGATGCACATAAACTTCTAGATATTGCAAATAACTGTAATAATTCAGAAATTGATAAGCAAATCTTTGGAGACCCTACAGAGATTGCTTTAAAGATTCTAGCAAAGAAAGCACAGATAACAAATAATTATAAATTTATAGATGAGATACCATTTTCTTCTCAAAGAAAAATGATGTCAACTATTCACGAGATTAGTGGGAGTTATGAAATTTTTACAAAAGGTGCATTTGGTGAAGTAGTAAATAGATGCGATAGGGTTTTAGAAAATGGGAAAGTAAGAAAGATTACAGATAAAGACATTAAGAAATTTAAAGAGTTTGAAGAGAAGTATGCTTGCCAGGCTTTAAGAGTATTAGCTTTTGCTTATAGGCCAATAATAAACATTAAAGACAAAAAAGAAGAAAAATTAATTTTGGTTGGTATTGTTGGAATGATGGACCCTCCAAGACCAGATATTAAAGAAGCACTAGGTATTGCAAGAAAAGCAGGAATTGTTACAAAGATTATAACTGGTGACAACCCATTAACAGCAAAAGCCATAGCTGAAAAGATTGGTTTTAAAAATCCGAAAGCAGTTTCTGCAAACATATTAGATTCTTTATCAGATAAGGAGGCAACAGAATTAATCTATAAGACAGACATCTTTGCAAGAGCAAAACCAGAACATAAATACAGAATAGTTGAGCTTCTTCAAAAGGCCGGAGAAGTTGTAGCCGTAACCGGAGATGGGGTCAATGATGCTCCTGCTTTAAAGAAAGCAGATATTGGCATAGCTATGGGAATTAAAGGCACAGAGGCCACAAAAG
>DAOOON010000059.1:0-1811 GCA_035387745.1 archaeon | reverse complement strand
GAACAGTCTAAAGTTAGCCATGCTTTAAAGATACTACTTGATTGTAATATTGTTTTTTCTAAAAGATTGGGCAAAAACATAATCTATTCTCTTAATAAGAAGACTATTAGGCCACTTGTAAAAGCAGTTAATCAACACACAAAAGACTTCTGTAAAAACAAATGCTGTAAGAAAGAGGTCAAAAAATGAAGTCAATTTATCTTGATAATGCAGCAACTACAAGAATGCATTCTTCTGTTAAGAAAGCCGTGGTTGAAGCAGAAGAAAAATACTTTGGTAACTCTTCTAGTCTTCATTCTGTTGGAAGAGAGGCTAAAGAAAAACTAGATATTGCTAGAGAGAAGATTTCTAAAAAAGTTAATTCCAAGAACCACAAGCTGATTTTTACCTCTGGTGGAACAGAAAGCAATAATTTTGCGCTTAAAGGCCTTGCTGAGAGCAATAAACAAAAGAAACACATAATTACAACAAAGATTGAACATGACAGTGTTCTTAATGTAACTAAATTTCTTGAAAATAAAGGGTATACAATTACTTATCTTGACGTTGATAAAGAGGGTTTTGTAAAGATTGACGTCTTAGAAAAGGCGCTTAGAAAGGAAACTCTTCTTGTTTCTGTAATTCATGGAAATAACGAGATTGGCACTCTTCAAAATATTAAAGAGATTTCTAAGATTGTTCATGATAATGGCTCATTATTACATGTTGATGCCTGCCAGAGCTTTACAAAATACCCTATTGACCTTGAAAAAGAAAATATTGATCTTTTAACAATTAATGCTCATAAAATTTATGGGCCAAAAGGCATTGGCGGATTATTTGTTAGAGAAGGAATAAAACTTGAGCCACTTTTACATGGTGGAGGACACGAATATAAACTTAGAAGCGGGACAGTTAATGTTCCAGGAATTATTGGTTTTTCTAAAGCCACTGATGTAATTGGAGAAAAAGAAATTGCACATATGACTACTTTAAGAAATCAACTTGTTAATGGCTTAAAGGACGTTAATGATTCTTGGCTAAACGGTCCAAGTATTAATTCAAATAAAAGATTATGTAATAACGCAAACATTAGTTTTATGTATGCTGAAGGCGAAGCAATCTTACTTTATCTTGATGCTCTTGGTATCTCTGTTTCAACAGGCTCAGCGTGTTCTTCAAATACTCTTGAACCAAGCCATGTCTTGAAGGCTATTGGCTTAAAGCAAGAACAAACACACGGAACTGTAAGGTTTTCTGTTGGAATTGATAATACTAAAGCGGAAATTAAATTTGTTGTAGATTCTGTTAAAGATACAGTAAATAAATTAAGGAAAATGAATCCTTACAAATATAAGGTGAAATAATTATGGAAAACTATTCAAAGAAAGTTATGGAAAATTTTATGAACCCAAAGAATATGGGAGAAATTAAAAATGCTGATGGTGTGGGAAAGGTTGGAAACCCTAAGTGCTTAGTTGAAAGTACATTACTTCAAACAAATTCTAAATTAATAAAAATAAAGGACATCAAAACAAAAGATTTAATAGTTAGCCATAATGGAAAATATAATAAAATCTCTGGAATATTTGATAGAAGTGTTAATGAATCAATTATTGTATTAAAAAACAGATTAGGAGAAATAAAGTTAACAAAAGAACACCTTGTTTATGCAATTAAAGTTCCTAAAAGAGACAAATATTTAAGAACTAAAAATAAGAAAACGTTAATTCCGGCCTGGTATCATGCAGAACAACTAGATAAAGGAGATATTATACTATATTCTATATTATCTGAAACTAAAGATATTGATTACTTAGATGTTAATACTG
>DAOOON010000058.1:0-1843 GCA_035387745.1 archaeon | reverse complement strand
CTCTAAATAGCTTTATAAAAGCATTTATGCTATATTATATATATGGCAAAGACAAAAAAAGAAATAGAAAAAGCAACAACCGATATTGATTTAGATTACAATAAATTACTTGATAGACTATATATGTCTCTACCTTCAAAAGCAAAAGAACACACTAGATTTGAATTGCCAAAAGCACAATCTATAATTCAAGGTAAGCAGACCATCTGGAAGAATTTTGTGAAGGTTTCTAAAGACCTAAATAGAGATACAGATGTTCTATATAAGTTTGTTATGAAAGAAATAAGTACTTCTTCAACCATTGTTAATAATTCTGCATTAGTTTTAAATGGAACTTTTGATTATAATAAGATAAATCAAATACTTGATAAGTTCATAAACATCTATGTCTTGTGTTCTGCTTGTAAAAAACCAGACACAGAGATAGTAACCAAAAATGGAATAAAAGTTTTAAGATGTACTGCTTGTGGCGCTGTTAGCCCTCTTCCAAAACTATAGAATGGAGTAAATAAATAAAGATGATAGGCAAAGTTCATAATCAGAATGGCAGAACAATATTTGCGTGTTGTGATAAGGAATTAATTGATAAAAAACTTAATCATGGAGACATTGAAATTCATCTTTCTAGGTCTTTTTATGGTTCTAGTCTTTTAACAGAAAAAGAATTTTTAGAGCAGTTTTCTGATTGTGACTATGCAAATTTTTTTGGCAATCGTGCTTGTAATCTATTGTTAAAGAAAAAAATAATAACAAAGGATCAAATATTATATATAGACAAGATTGCGCATGTGCAAATCTATAAGATGTAAGAGGAAATTTATGAAAAAAAGACAAGCAATAAGAAAGTCAATAAAAAAAAAGATTGCAGAGAAAAAAATTGCGCCCACATTTTATATAACTAAAGAATATTCAGAGCGCAAACTTAAGATAATGGGCTCAGTTCTTGAAGCATTCGAAAAAAGTACATTTACAAGAAAACCTGAAATTAAGAATATAGAACAAGGACTAAAAAAATTAGAAAATCACAAAAAACAAATAGCGGACTCAATTTTATCTAGAGATGCAAAAAAAGCACTTATTGATTTTTGTGAAGAATGGATAAAAAAATGTAATAGTTATATTGAAAGAAATAAAGGAGTGAAGAAATGACATTTAATAAACCAGCAACAGGTGGACACAAGCCTGTTTATTTTAATAAACAACAAAGAACCGCAGAGCAAGACCCAAATGCTTTTAGGAAAATAAAAACGCCTAATAGAAAAGAATTGGAGATGTATGGAAAAGTAATACAATTAATGGGCTCTAATCAAGTAAAGATTGCTTGTGAGGATTCTCAAGACAGAATTTGCAGAATTCCAGGGAAGCTTTTCAAGCACGTTTGGTTAAAGGCAAACGACATAGTAATTGTTAAGCTTTGGGACTTTCAACCAAGTAAAGCAGACGTAACCTGGAGATATTTGGGTTTTCAAAAAAACGCACTAGAGAAAAGAGGAGAACTAACAAAACTTTATGAATATACACACGACGAAGTAAGCAATTATCAAGAATATCCAACCAACCAAAAACCCTTTGTTGAAGAAAAGCCTGCAGAAGCCGAAGAATTTTTAGATGACGAAGAAAACGTTGAAGATGAAGATAACGAATAAATTTTCTTTTTTTAATTTAGATTTAATATGATTGATACAAAAAAAATAGAAAGTTACGTTTTTGATAATCAAACACACGAGTCTTTATTTAAATTATCAAGTAACAATATTATTGATTCTATAGAGTCTCCAATAGCTTCAGGGAAAGAAGCAATTACTTTTCTGGGGCATTTAGGAGAAACGCCGCTTGTTGCAAA
>DAOOON010000057.1:0-1987 GCA_035387745.1 archaeon | reverse complement strand
CAATACGAAAAATGGTATAAATCCTTATTTTAACAATTTTCCTTCCTTTGTTGTTGATTTATAATTTGCCATATTACTTCTTCCTACAAACATAAATTGTCCAAAGAGGATACTTTGTGTGATGTTTATATTTTTCAGGATAAAGTTTTTTAAAACTCTTAATTGGATAACAATCTACAAGATCTATTAACTCTAAATTATTTTTCACAATTCCTTTTAGATGAACATTAATTGGATACCAATAACATATCATTTTCATTCCAGGAATCCATTCAACATGCTCTAATCTTCCATTTTGACCAAGAAAGATAGTTTTGTTTCTTTTTTTGTCTATGAATTTCCCAAGACCTCTAATCTTATAATTATTATCCTCATAGTCTTCTCTAACACAAGCAACAGGACTATTGTAAGAATAATAAAGTATTCCGCCTTTCTTTAAGATTCTATTTATTTCTTTATATGCAAGATTTAGATCCGCAATATAATCAAGAATAAGAGAACAAGTAACAACATCAAAGGAATTAGATTTATATGGAAGCTTAGTAACTGTTCCTACTTTAAACTCTACTTTTGGATTATTCTTCTTAGCCATTTCTATCATAGTTTCGCTAATGTCTATGCCTGAGCACTTAGCTCCTCTCTTAGAATAATCTTTAATATGCACACCAGCGCCACAACCAATATCAAGAAGTCTCTTCCCCTTTATGTTTTTAACAGTCTTTAACATATTAGGAATTTCAACATAATCGTTGTAATATCTTCTCTCTTGATATCTTTCTCCAAAATCATTATACATTTTTTTGGTATTTGTTTCTACATTTGTATTTTTAGACATAAATAACCTAGAAACAAAAGAGTTTTTAAAATCAAAAGGTTTATATAAACTTATACATATACATATATGTATATATGAACTTAGAAAAAAACATACAAAAGGGAGTACTACACTACCCAACCCTAAAAACAATACTTGCTATTGAAAAAACAATAAAAGAAGCAAACAAACCAATCAATAGAGAACAAATCAAACAAAAACTACAAACAAAGATACACCACCAAACACTTAACCTTGTATTATCCTACCTAGAAGAAAGCGGCAAGATATTTATAGGAAAAGATGGAATAACCTGGACCTTTAATGACAGCTTAAAGTTTAAAAAACTAGTAAAAGAAGCAATAAAAGTAAAATAAATTACTTATACCCAAACAACTTATTATACTTCTTATGATCCATAACCTTAAGCACAATAGAAACAATCTCTACACTATCTGTCTTAATAGTATAACAAAGACGCCAATAATTAGAAAGATTTACTTTCCTTAGATTGTTTATATTGTATTCTTTAATTAACTCCTTAGGGATAATATCTTTAGCAATAGAAACACCATAATCAGGATCAGATTTTAGAATCTCAATAGTTCTATCAATTTTTGTAAGCAGTTGATGGTTTTGGCTATTTAGAAGTCCTTTCTTTACTTCCATATCAACAACTGCCTTAATTGCTAGATACTCTTCATTAAACTCTCTAGAGTAATAAACAGAAATTATCTTTTTTGATTTCATATATTTCTTAGACAATTAGAGGTTTATATTTTCTTCTATTAGATTCTTTGTAAAAACACAAAATATTGGACATAATTTAGAGAATCTACAAATATCCAATTATCCAGGCAGTGCCTGGATAATTCAAAATTACTAAAAAGGTCAGGCAGTGCCTGACTAATTAATCTAATTCCTTCGAATTCAAGTGGACTAAAAATAAGAACTAAAGAAATTAATCTAAAACTCGCGCCATTGGCGCGAGAAATAGGAAAGTTTAAATCAAACTACTATTTTAAAACCTTTTGAGCCATATTATATTTATGTTTTCTAAAGCTAAGTTTGTCTTTTCTAGAAAGGCAATCATAGAGAATTATTCTAAATTACAAGATCTAACAGATATTGTAGCTTATAGTGTAAAGTCTAATCCTTACATTACAGAAACAC
>DAOOON010000056.1:0-2012 GCA_035387745.1 archaeon | reverse complement strand
TATTAACTTTTTGTTTCTCTCTTTCTGATTCAGGCACGTCAGCTCTAACAGTTTGTCCCTTTATTCTTTTTAGTTCCCAGTCTTGTCTAGAAATAGTTTTACCAAGTGTTACATATGGTTTTTTCTGTGTTTCATAATGGTCAGGAGTTATTTCTTTAATAACGTGAGCTGCACCAAAGCCATAAACTGCTTCAATAATAACTGTGTTTGGATCTGTTGAGCTTTTGCTGGAGATTGTTATTCCTGAATATTTAGCAGTAATCATGTTTTGAATAATTACACCGATACCAAGTCTTTCAACATTTATTCCTTTTCTGTGTGCATATTCTAAAACATCTGGGCTATAAAGTATGCCCCAGGTTTCTTTTAAGCACTTTACAAGTTCTGCTTTTCCTTTAATATTTAAGGAGCCGCCTTCTTCTTCAATAAACTTAGTATCGCAAACCTCTCCGTCATCGCAAACAACAGAGCACCTAACAGCAACAAAAGCATCTGCGCTACTTGGTAGCCAACCGCCACCAACATCTCCTAATTTCCCATAATATTTGTATAGTTCGATTTCGGCTTCTTGGTTTAGTTTTCCTTTTAATAGAATTTGTTTTATTTGTTCTGATTTATTTTCTATGTCTTGTCTATCATTATAGTTTATGCTTCTTAGAATCTCTACGATTTTTGATTTTAAATTATTAGTTTGTATAAAATTAAAGAATTCTGTTGCTGTAACAACAAAACCTCTTGGAACTGCAATCCCGCTTGTTGCTAGCTGCGAAAGTCTTGCTGCTTTTCTTCCAATTGTTCTAGAATCTGTTGAACCTAGTTCTTTAAGCCAACGTATGTTTTCATAGTCCATTCCCATGTTATTTCACATTTTTTATTTAATCTCAATAATATAATATAGATTCTTTTTAAAGGCTTTTTGGTTAAAAAAACTAATCCACAGAAGATATTTGCTTAGAATAAGCAGTTATAAGATTCCTTATTTTATGCAGTTTTTCTAGGATAAACTATACAAAGTGTTTGTCCTTCTATTGTTGAATTAACTGTTACGTTAATTTCATTATCGATTAATGCTCGCTCTAAGTTAGTTTTTCCTTCAGAACAAACAATACACATTATTACTCTCTTATTTGCGGTTCCAGTATATTTTAATAAAGAATTACTTGCTTGAAAATTAGAAATATCTTGTGGGTTTGAAAAAATAACTTGCTCTGGATCTAGACCAGTATTTTGTGTAATCCCTTCTGCAGATAATTGAGAATTTTGTTTTGTAAAGACTACTGATTCAGTACAACTTTCAGCACCAGGATTATTTACTTGCGTTCCCAATAATGTTTTTGCATTAGTTGTCGGACTGGTGTTTCTTCCGCCACAATTATCTCCGCATAATGGTATTGATAATATATAAACAATTAATATTGCTAAAACAATACTTGTAGCAGATTTTATTATAAAATTAAATTTGTAGTTGGTTTTCTTTGATATTAATCCAATAATCCAAAAACAAAATGACCAAATTAAATATACTGCAGAAAATGTTCCCAAAAAAATAAAAATTGCGGAAATTATTGGGAATCGAGATATAGGCGCCCCCATTGTTGAAGACAATATTCCTACTATGATCATTAAAATAATTATAGAAGGGCAAAATAACAGAATTGTTTTGTCTAGTTTTTTATAATCTATAGCCATAATTTCACCAATTAATATTAATGATAATATCTAACCTTTTAAAAGGTTATTTGTTTTCTTAGGTAAAAATGGGTATTTTAGCAGAAATTTTGTAGCCTCTAAAAAACCCGCGGATAAGCCGCGAAAGCCACTGCGCACGAATCGCGCGAAACCGATTCCGCACTGGACACCTACCCCCCCGAAAACAACCCCCTTTTGAATGCCCATATATTATTAGACCCAAATAAAAGGGTTTAAAAAAACAAAAGGAGTAGATATTTATGAAGAGAGAAAAGAAGGAAGAAACCATGAGTTTAGAATTTGAAAATCAAGAAAATTTAGAA
>DAOOON010000055.1:0-2027 GCA_035387745.1 archaeon | reverse complement strand
CATAACATTGAAGGAAAAGTAATTGGTAAAGTTACAAAAGAAAAAGGAATTAAAATAAAGAATAAAGGTTTCTTTAAAGAAGAAGAAATTTTAGATTTTTAAATTATTTTTTTATCTAAATACTCTATAAACTTTGGCTTGTTTTTTGTCTTTTGTTTTTCCCAAGTTTCATAGTGTTTTCTTAGTTCATCTTCAAAGAGACAGGCTTTCTTACTTTCAGGGTATCTATAACTACGCCACTTTGCTTTCTCTAACCCTGCATTATAACAGACAATATTGGTTATGGTTTCTGTAAAGACTTCAGAAAAATCAGAATGGTTGTTTGATCTTTTATCAGAACTTATTCTTTTTTCTATATTCTTATATATTGAATTATTAGAATTAATTGCATGAATAAGCTCATGAGTTATAAGATGATAATTATCATTATCTTTTGAACACTTTTTAACTCTTTCAAGATTATCTGCAGAAAGATAATACGAATGCTCAGTTGCTGAACCACCATAGTCTGTTCTTGAACTTACTGAAAAAACAACTAACTTTGCTTTAGTTGGAGTATATATTTTATCAAACTCAGAAATAATCTTAGGAAAAATTTTTTCCTTATATTTGATAAGTTCTTTATTTAGAAGCCTTTCAACTTTTGGATATGGTTTTATTTTTACTATCTTTTTTAAAGATTTTAATAATTGTTTATCTTTAGAATTTAGTTTCTTTAATATGACTTTATCAATTAGTTCTCTATAATGAGCATCAGGACCAAGAATTAGTTCCCAGTCTTTATTGATACAAGAAAATAGTTTTAGATAACCGTCTAATCCAGCTCTAGGGCCATACTTTCGAGTCTTACCAATGTTATCATAGCCAAAGCAAGCCAATCTTAGCTCTTTACTTGGTTTAATTAGTTTTAGGTTTATTTCAACAACCATACATATATAGTATAACAAACAATTTAAAATATGATTTTTAGATAACCAAGCTTAAAATGCTTTTGATACCTAGTAACTATTATGATGACAAAAGAAGAACTACTTTTAGAATTGAAAAAAAGGCCTATTCCTCAAGAACTTTTAGAAACTAAGGAAAAAGCAATACAAGAGTTTAATGATTTTTTTGGAATCAGGTTACAAAAACAATTTAACATTTACATAATCTACACTAGAGAAGAAATGGATATTATTCAAGAAAAGAAAACTGCAGATTGGGTTGCAGGACACACAAGGGATTATGGGACAAAAATATTTATCTTTGATCCAGAATACTATGAAAAAGAAACAGGTAAAAAACAAATCTATTTTAAAAAATTACTTAAGCATGAAATTGTGCATGTTTATATTAGAGAAATAATAAACGGCAAATGCCCTAGATGGTTAAACGAAGGACTTGCTGGATATTTACCAAAACAGAATACTACCGATAAACCTATAGAAGAAATAGTTAATTGTATTGATTGCTTTGATGATTTTGTATTTGAACATTATAGGACATCAAGCAAATTAATAGAATTATTAATTACTAAATATGGAAAAGAAAAACTACTTGCTATTCTTGAATCTTTAAAAAATAAAGAAAAATTTATTTCTGCTTTTCAAAATATATATGGCTTTGAATTCACAAAAGAAAATTTAATTGAAAATTTAAAAGAATAAAAGAAAAAGAAATTACAAAAAAATTACTTTTTAGCAAATTTCTTGTAAAGTATAAAGCCTTGTAATGCTAATAACAAAACTAGTGCTACCCACCAAATTGTGTTTGTTGTTCCTATTCCTGAACAAGTATCTAACATTCCAATTAGTGGCTTACTACATTCTTGCATCTTTTGTACAAAAGAGATATATACTTTTCCTAAATCTCCAAAGTCTACAACTTTGTAAAATTTTATATATCTTGCAACAAATAATAAAATTGCAAGAACCCCAGGTATGAAATCTGTTATTTTTATTTTCTTTGACATTATATCATTGCCTCCGTATTAAATAAGTGTAATTTTATGGTGTTTGTTTTTGGGCCTTATAATCTTTAAGACA
>DAOOON010000054.1:0-2192 GCA_035387745.1 archaeon | reverse complement strand
TAGTAATTTCAGAAATATTAAGAGAACGAAGCCTAGAAATAAAGACTTGGTTCTTATTATACCCATTAAGCATCTGCTCTACAATGTTATTGATATCTTGTTCCATGTTTATTTCTTCTTAGATTCTATTTTTTGTATTTCTT
The DNA here is from genome assembly GCA_035387745.1 of archaeon. Classification (GTDB taxonomy): domain Archaea; phylum Iainarchaeota; class Iainarchaeia; order Iainarchaeales; family CSSED10-239; genus JAKQTP01. The sequence continues at coordinate 2,049 of DAOOON010000054.1, read as the reverse complement.
TTTTAATACCCTCTTCTGCGACTTTATTCCAATCAACTTTTGGATATCTGTCCATTGCGGCTTTCATCTTCTGAGTAATTTCAATAGTCCATTCTTTCATATTATCACCAAATATATTATTAATAGAATTAGTAGTTTAAAAAGCTTTTGAGGGTAGTTGTCCAATGCGGAAAAAAGAAAATGACAGAGCATTAATTTGTATAATACACCGTCATACGAACGTGATCCACATATGCATAAAACTCCTCTGGCGATGGTGCGGGTAGCGGATTGTGAACTAAAATATCATTAGCAAAGAAATTATGATTATCTTCTACTTCAATATCCCATACTTTATCAGTAGTATTTTCTATAATTTCTATATTTTCAATAGCATAGTTTTGAAAATCTTGCGATAATAATAAATCACCTATTAATAATTCATCTGCTCTTTTATATTCTCCAGAAACATAAAATCTATGGTTTTCTGTGGCTTTTATAACTTCTCCATTATTATAATAAATATAGAAGTATCTATTATTTGCTATTGAAATTGGATTTGACCAAACACTTGTTATTGGTTTTAATTCTAATTGTTTAGTGGTATCATTATATGAAACAACATCGTCTCCAATTTGTAAGTCTTTTATTTTTATATAACCATTGTCTGTTGAAATTAATGAATTTTCATTTAAACACTGCCCGGAAGTATGACCAATAATATAAATTGCAACTCCAAAGTTTGAATCATTTATTTGCTCTGCAGTCCAGGTTTCTCCCCACAAATTATTACTATCACCAAAAATTATATTCATATCTGAACTTGGAGAGTTATAATCAAAAATACTAGTTGTTCCAATTGACCCATTTGATTTAACAATTTTTGCTATTGAACTATCTAATGGTCCAGAACCATATTCTTCAACTTCAACTTTAATTCCATTTATTGTCGCCCCTATTGGGATATTAAAACCAAAATTAGTTGCTTTAAGATAATGTGTAGTATATCCGAAGTCATAGAAATCTAATAAAACAATAAATGCACCAGAATAAATATTATCGCTTGTCTTAGAATTGTCTACATTACTCCACGCCTCTGTTCCAATAGCCGAATCATCTGCCATTGTTCCTGGACTTAATGGCCCCGCAGTATATTGTTGTGGAACATATGGCTCAGCAACATAAGGTTCATTATTAGTAACGCTATTCAAAGTTATATATTTTCCATCAGATGTTTGTAGTTGTATATCCATTTTTCTTGAAGTAATATTTTGGTCTGAAAAAGATGTTAATGGAATTATGTTTAAACCTTGGGAAAGTGTGTGATTAGATGTAAAACTAATTTCTGTGGTTTCGTTGTTATCAAAAAATATCTTGTAGCCCGTGATTATAATATCTTGGTCTTTAAGATTGGCTGGCGGAGCGTAGTTGAATTGAATAACACCATCTGAAAATGCCTTGGTATAAACAAACTCTGAAGCATTAGATTTAGATAGCTTTTCTGTGTTTACTGTTGCTAAGGATTTATTGCTAAAGTCTCTTCCCCAGTTTAGAACTATAGTTAAAAGTACTACTGAAACTACTACTAAAAGAATTGTTGCAACAATTGGGGTGATTGCTTTTTGTTTTGTTTTCATAATAAAAATTACATTGCTTCTAGTCTCTTGATTCTTTCTTGTATTGGTGGGTGGGTTGAAAAGATGTTTGTGAAACCACCGCCGGAAAGAGGATTAGCAATATAAAGATGAGCTGTGCCTTTACTTGCTTTCTTTACTGGTTGATTGACCGCAGCTATTTTTTTAAGAGCATTTGCAAGACCTGCAGGATATCTAGTTAATTTTGCTCCAGAAGAGTCTGCTAAATATTCTCTGTTTCTAGATAATGCCATTTGAATAATTAAAGCAATTAATGGAGCAAGAATTACTAAAGCAATGGCTAGAATCAAACCTATTGGATTTTTATTATTACTATCATGATCTCCGCCGCCAAATATCATTCCTCTTAATGCAATATCTGAAGCAATTGAAACAATACCAAAAAGAACAGACACAAAAGTCATAACTTGTATGT
>DAOOON010000053.1:0-2195 GCA_035387745.1 archaeon | reverse complement strand
TATCTTAGTTTTAATAGATTATTCTGTTCTCTATTAATAGATAATAGCTTACCTCTTTCATTTCCATTATTCATTATTGCAAATTCTTTTACTTCTTTTGTATCTATTGTTGAAACTGTGTTTGAAGAGACATAACCTTCAGTAAACATAGTTCCAGAATAATTATTTTGTGAATCTAGATAAATTGGAACGATATCGTTTAGATAATCTACACCATAACCGTTTCTTGTTTTGTCTCCAGTACTTCCTACTAATCCATCAAGAGGCATATAGTATAGTGGATAATCTATTTCTGGATTTTGTTCTTTACTTATCATTATTTCTATTTTTCCTGTCATGTTTCCTGCATCGTTGAATAATCTCCAACTATCATCATAATGTATTATTATTTTTATGTCGTATCTTCCTGGTCCTGATAATGTTTGGTTTGTTACTGAACCAGAATTCATTAAAACAAACTTGAATTTTTCTATATCTGTAAAATATTTATATAGTGGCATATAATTTGAAACAGTGGTTAGGATATCTGATGACCCATACCAGTGTGGTGTGTCTTTTAAGAAAGTTAATCTATAATATTCATCGAAGTCTTTTTTGAAATCATCACTATATCCGTCTCTCATTAAGTATGCTTTAAAGTGATATAATTTTTCATCAAAGCCAGAATAGTATTTATTTAAATTTTCTGAAGTTTTAGGTAGACTACAACCTATTGTGCCACCTGCTATATTTGTTTGTGTTGTTAAAGTATTATCTAGTAAATTATTTCCTGTTTCATTATTTGCTATTGATTCGTGGAAATTTGTTAATGTTAGTTTTATTTCTATTATGTCTGTATCTATTGGGCCTTCTAAAAATTCGTCTATTTCTATTTCTTCTTCTAGATATCCTCCTGTATTTAGATAGCTTTGGTCTACAGGTATTGCCCCGCTTGCAATCTTTACCCAATTAAAGGAGTTATCTGCTTTCTTTGTAACTTCATAATTTATATCAAATAAAGATCCTGAAGCTGAAAATGTAGAAGGCAATTGATAGTTCCCTCTAATTTTATAAGTAAATTTTAATCTGCTACTACTTATGTTTTCTACATTTATATAGGTTATTCCTACATTATTGATATCGCTTATTAGTGCTTGATCTGTAACTGCTGTTGGACAAGTAAATGATGCATTACTTGCACTTACAATTTCGTTTATTTTATTTATTTTTTGTAAGACTTCTATTGATAGTTGAGTTGCATCACAATATACACCATTATTAGAAACATCACACCATTCGCTGTTTTTTACTTTTGTGGTTTCTCCAGTTATTGGTGTTACTATGTTATTTTCTTTAAAATCCCAATTGTATACTACTCTTGGTAGAACTTCTGTTCCTGTTGTCCCTAGAATCTTTCCATCTTCTGTTGTACAGTCTAATAGACTTGAATCTATTGGTTCTGCGTTTTCATCAACTCTAGAATTAAATAATAAATGGAATTTTTGTATTTTTTCTACTGGTATTTCTGGATGTTTGTTTTTAGTTATATCAAAAGAAAATATTTTTTCATCAATTTCTGATTTTGCAGATTCTGCTCCTGAGCTATAGAAATTAAATAACCAGCCTATATTTACTATGTCGCTTGCTCCGATTTCGAGCTTTACTGGTTGTTTATCATATTTTGCTTCTTTATATTTTATTAATAGTGTTCTATACTCGTAGGCTTGTTTAATTGTTTGATTTGCATCTTCGAATAATACTCCTCTTTTTTGACCTGCAACTGGTTGGTTATTAGAATCTAGTACTTTTATTTCTTCGGTTTTTTCTGTTAGTCTCATATTTGGATTTTTAGTTAAATCTCTATAGGTTGTTAAATCTTTTACTGTTACTACAAAATCAACATCTAAAACATTTTTATCAGTTAATACTATTTCTTTAGCTGGATCAATTACTAGTTCTTTTTTTGAATCTTCGTTAAAGAAATCAGGCACTCTATCAGAGATATTTACTCTATCTGTGTGCATTAATTTACTAACATTTAGATCGCTTAATGCATCATAAGTCAGATATGCTGAAACTCCTGCGCCAACAACTCCTGTAATTACGGGATTACCAGTTACTGTACTTATTATTCCAGTAAGTGTGCCTCCAATTGAATTAGTTAATACTCCGCCAACTTGGCTAATTGCGCTTCCTAAGAAGTTAGAACCTTCGGC
>DAOOON010000052.1:0-2202 GCA_035387745.1 archaeon | reverse complement strand
AGCTCGGAATTGAATATCACGTGGTTGATGAAAGAAAAAACTTTGAAAAAGAAGTTGTAGGGTATTTTAAGAAAGAACTAAAGAACAACAGAACTCCAAATCCTTGTGTTGTGTGCAACAGATATTCAAAGATTAAAGCACTTTTAGATTTTGCAGACAAACATAAGATAAAGTATGTTGCTACAGGACATTATGCAAAAATAAAAAACGGTTTTTTGTGTAAACCAAAAGATAAAACAAAAGATCAGACTTACGGCCTTTGTCTTCTAAAAAAAGAGTGGCTAAAAAGAGTTGTTTTCCCATTAGAAGATATGACTAAAGAACAAGTTTACAAGTTAGCTCAAAAGCACGATTTTGATTATTTCTCCAAAACTAAACAAAGCCAAGATTTTTGTTATGTTTCTGGAAATGATATTTCTAAGTTTATTGAAAATGCACTTGGAAATAACCCAGGAGAGATAGTAACAACAACAGGAGAAAACCAAGGAAGTCACAACGGTCTTTGGTATTACACTCTTGGTCAAAGAAGGGGTCTTGGGAGAAACGGCACAAAGTTTTATGTTTGTGGATTTGATACTAAGAAAAATCAATTAATAGTTACAAGCACTCTTGAAAATAAAATTAAAGAAATAACTCTTGAGAAAGTAAATCTTTTAGGTAAACTTCCAAAAAAAATAAACGTAAAAGTTAGATACACCCCAAATGAGATTTCTGCAACAGTTTTGTTACTTTCAAATAACAGAGCAAAAGTAATTTTTGATAAGCCACAAGCAGTTGTTACTCCTGGACAATTTTGTGTATTTTATTCTAAGGATAAATGTTTAGGCGGGGGAATAATAAAATGAATAAAAAAAAGATTATTGAAAAAACAAAAGAATATGTTAAACAAGAGATGCTTAAAGGAGATTCAGGACACGATTGGTCGCATGTTCTAAGAGTTAACAACACTGCAAAGATGATTGCAAAAAAAGAAAAAGCAGATCTTTTTATTGTAGAACTTTCAACTTTGTTTCATGATATTGCTGACTCGAAATTTACAAACGGAGACGAAACCATTGCCCCAAGAAAAATAAAAGATTTTTTGAATAGTTTAAAAGTCGACACAGAAACTATTGAAAAAGTAAATTATATTGTTGAACACATGTCTTTTAAGAAAAATCAACCAACTGAAAAAAGTCTAGAATTTAAAGTAGTCCAAGATGCAGATAGGCTAGATGCCATTGGGGCCATAGGGATAGCAAGAGCTTTTTCTTTTGGAGGATATAAAAACAGATTAATGTACAATCCAGAGGAGAAACCAAACCTTAATCAAACAAAAGAACAATATGTTAAAGCAGAAGGCACAACCATTAATCACTTCTATGAAAAGCTTTTACTTTTAAAAGACTTAATGAACACAGAAACTGCAAAAGCAATAGCAGAAAAAAGACACAAATTTATGGAAAAATACTTAGATCAATTTTACAAGGAATGGAATGGTAAAGCCTGATATATATATATATATATCGGTTATATAAATATAAAAAAATTAAAGAGGTAATTAAATGAATCATATAAAAGAATTAAAGAAATTCAATAATACCTATTATGTCATAAGACATGGACAAAGTCGCGCAAACATAAAGAAATTAATAATGAGTAATCCAAAGTATGCAGTTAAAAATTATGGGCTTTCAGAGGTGGGTAAACAACAGGCAAGAGATTCAATTAAAGCAAATAAAGACTTAGATAAGAATACAATAATTTATTCTTCTGACTTTAAAAGAGCAAGAGAAACCGCTGAAATTGTTAGAGCACACATTAAGGCAAAACCAATAATTTTAACCAAATCCTTAAGAGAAAGATATTTTGGAAAATACGATAGAACTGCAGATAAAAATTACGACAAAGTTTGGGAATTAGATATAAAAGATAAACCATTAGGAGACATAGAAAGTGTTTATTCTGTTGCAGACAGAGCAACAAGATTAGTTTTAGATTTAGAAAAAAAATATAAAGGCAAAAGAATAGTGCTTGCCGCTCATGGCGATATTGTAAATATTCTTCTAACCTGTTTTAATAAGAAAGACCCAAAATATCATCACACATTATTTTCTTTAAAAACAGCAGAAATAAGAAAAGCAAACAAATAATTTGTTTTTCTAAGCCCACACACTTAAAAAGCCTTTGATTCTTAATATATAGTATTCTCTATGGAATAAG
>DAOOON010000051.1:0-2435 GCA_035387745.1 archaeon | reverse complement strand
TCATATTTAAATATATAAAACAATAGTTTATCTAATATATATTATAGACAAGAAGCATTTAAAAAGCTTAAGTTATTAAAAAAAGAACTAATTATTCTATTGTTTTTAGGAACTCTTTTGTAGTTTTAAGAACCTCTGAATCGCTATTTATGCCAACCCATGAAAACCCAGAATCAATAACATTAACAACCACTATATTTGCACCATTAAATATTGCACTTCTTGCTTCTTTTAGATCAACGCCGCCAGCTGCAGATATTAATGCGCCATATTTGCTTCTTATTTTATTTACTTGCTTATAGGGTATTTTAAATCCTTTTATGTGTTCTTGATCTCTGGCTTTATGAAGAATTATAACATCTGGTTGTTTTTTTAAAGATAATAAAACCCTGTGTGGTTCAGACACTCCAATCATATCAACCATAGATATTAGATTATATTTTTTACATACAGAAATGCAATAGTCTATTGTTTCTTTATTTGTACAACCTAACACTGTTACTGCGTCTGCGCCTTCTCTGTAAACATATTCTACTTCTTGCTCCGCGCCATCTGCAATCTTTATGTCTGCAACAATAAATCCTGGCCAATAATTTCTAATAGTCCTAATAGCAGAAACGCCTTCTTTTTTTATTAATGGAGTTCCTACTTCTATAATTATTCGTTCATTATATTCTAGTTGAGAAATAAAATTTATAGCTTGAGCCGTGCTACTATTAAACGCGAGTTGTAAATATCTTTTTTTAGTATCAAATTTTTTTGGAGCACGGCGTGGCTGATAGATGTTAGAGGTTTGCCCATTTAAATCTAAACTTATACGCCTTAGATTTTCAAAAAACAATCCCCTCACATTATTACCCATTTATTTTTTTACAATCTTTTTTACAGTTTCAACAATTTCTGTTGGCATAAACAAAACTATTTTTTCAGAAGGATCTGCGGCAATGTCTCTTATTGTTTGAAGAGTTCTTAATTGAATTGCCACCGGATTTGTTGCAAGATTATCTGCTGCTTTTTTAAGATTTTCAGAAGCTTTTAATTCTCCATCTGCTGCAATAATTACTGCTCTTCTTTCTCTTTCTGCTTCTGCTTGTTTTGCCATTGCTCTTTTCATTTCAGAAGGCAACTCTATTTCTTGAATCTTTATAGATTCTATGTCTACCCCCCAATCTGTGGTTTCTGCATCAACAATTTCTTTTATGCTGTTTGCAATCTTTTCTCTTTCACTTAACACAAAATCAAGCTCTGCATTACCTATAACATCTCTTAATGCTGCTTGGGTGTATTGTCTTACTGCGTATTCAAAATCCTCAATCTTAATTACTACGTCTTCTGGTTTTTCGACCTTAAAATAAACAACCGTGTTTGCAAGAACTGGAATGTTATCTTTTGTCATAACTTCTTGTCTTGGAACATCTGCAGTTTTTATTCTCATATCTATTATTCTTGCTCTTTGAATAATTGGAACAATCCAGCCAAGACCTGGTTCTTTAACATGACTAAATTTACCTAAAGTAAATACTACTGCTCTTTGAAATTGGTAAACTTGTAATAGCCCTGAAAAAAACACAACTATTCCAATAACCAAAAATATAATTATTACTGCCCCTATCATAATATTACCTCCAAACTTCTTTTTTATTTAAATCCACATTTGTGGTTTCTAAATCATCTTTTGAAATAAATAGCTTTTTAGATTTAAATAATATGTTTAATATGAATATATTAAAAACTAAAGAAAATATAGAAAAAACACCCCAGAAAAAAAAGGATACACACGAAAAAATTGTAACTATAATTAAATATATTCTTGCACTGTTTTTTAACTTCCACAGACCAATAGCAGAAAACAGAATAAAAAGTCCAATACTCAGTAAAATTCCCCCAATAATGACGGCGTTACTTACCGTTAAATATTTACTAACGGTTAGATAATTTGCAGAATCTACTTTTACATTAGATGTTAGAAAAGTTATTATTTTCTTAGAAAAAAACACAATGGCGGTTCCTAAAATAAGATAAAATAAAGAAACAAAACCATAATAGATGGATATGCCTTTTACTGCGATAAGTAGATTGGATTTTTGCGATTCTGGCGTTGTGTTTTTTACGTCCATAAATTAAATCCCCATATCTAAAAACACATTAAATATTTATTTTTTTAATTGTGCTTTTTATGTTTTTTACTTTTATTAATCCTAAATCCTGTTGTGCAAAAAATAACGATGCAACAAATTTATCTAAATATATTTTATTTACTCTAATTAATATAGTTTTCGTTTTAGAATCCATTTCTATGATTGTAATATTTGTCTCTAATTGAACAAAAATGCCACTTTGCTTTTGTAAAGCTCTTGAAAAAGATTGATAAATTGTTTTTGAATCAAGGCCTTGAGGATAAGTAAGTAACTCTATAGCTAGATATCTTTTTTTAT
>DAOOON010000050.1:0-2982 GCA_035387745.1 archaeon | reverse complement strand
CTTTGGTGTATTGTGTGATTTCTCACTTATAACATGTCGATGCCGAAGTCATCGTTGTATCTTCCAGATCCTCTACCATAATTACTTGCTGGTTGATTGCCACCTGTAAATTTCTTACTTCCTTTGATAAATGGTGACTTTACGCCTGTAAAGATTGCGATTACTTCTAACTTGTTCTCGAATGTTGGATCGATTCTAGCACCCCAAATAACTTGAGCGTTAGGATCAATTTGTTCTGTTAACATTTCACCAACTGCGTTTGCTTCACCTAATGTTAATTCGGTTCCACCTGTGATGTGTATTAAACATCCTGTTGCTCCTGTAATATCAACATCAAGTAATGCGTTCTTTAATGTGTCTTCAACTACTTCATCAACTTTGTTTACAGATTGTGATTCACCAACAGCAATAACAGATAATCCTTTACCGCCCATTACTGTTCTAATATCTGCGTAATCTAAGTTAATTAATGAAGGTTGTGTGATTGTTTCAGTAATTCCTCTTACTGCTCTTGCGATTACTTCATCAGCAACCTTGAATGCATCTTGTACTGGTAAGTTTGGAACTAATTCAACTAATCTGTTGTTATCGATAACAACAACTGTATCACAAATGTCTTTTAAGATGTCAATTCCTTCTTCTGCTTTCTTCATTCTTGCTCTTTCTAAAGCGAAAGGATATGTTACGATTGCAACAACTATTGCGCCTTGTTGTTTAGCTATTTGAGCAACTACTGGAGCAGCACCTGTACCTGTTCCACCACCCATACCAGCTGTGATGAACAAAAGGTCAACACCATCTAATATTTCTTCTAATGCAGCCTTGGATACTTCAGCAGCCTTTGCACCAACTTCTGGGTAAGCACCTGCACCAAGTCCGTTTGTTACTGATTTACCGATTAATAACTTTGTGATATCATCTGAGATAATACCTAAGTGTGCTCTATCTGTGTTAACAGCTATTAATTCTGCACCAGCTACTCCCATTGCTGAGATTCTGTTTACAGAGTTATTTCCTGCACCACCGACACCTATTACCATAATCTTTGGTGCTGCAAATTCTCCATCTTTTGAATAGTCAGCGTTTGTATTACTTTTAGCGCTAACTGCGTTATTTACTAATGACTTCATGTTTTTTACACCTCATTTTTTCTTTTTCCACAATAGAACTTCTCAAACAGAAATCCTTTAACAGAATAAAAAGAAGCTCAAAATACGCTCCTTTTGCTTTATTCTTGGAAAAATACATTTTAATTATAAGTATATGAACCAAAAGGTTTTTAAATACTATTATTTAATTTAGTAAATTTTAAATTAGAAAAAGTACAATAAGAAAAATATGGACGCCTAAAGTTCGAAAAACAGTCCAATATTCTGCTGAAACTTCATAAGATCTCGGATCCGCAACCCACTAAGCAATGGGTGTCTAGAATACTGCTGCTCCATTCCTGGCCTCACAGGGTTAGCTAAATCATCCACTCTTAATGGACGAATCGTCGGCAACCTTACAAAGGGCAAAACATTGCTTATTCCCCTTGCCCTAGGCATAACCCCAGCATATGCGGATTTCTGGTTACAAGAGACCGCAAGCCCCCCAGTCTGTCCAATATAATTAGGTAGGAAACTATTTAAATAACTATTCTTTTTTCTAAACATCCAATATTCAGATAATTTTAATAAAAAGTGTTATTTGTGCGCTAATCCTTTGTGGGGGCGTTATTTTGACTTATTTTTTTTAGGTTTTAATATAAAAAACAGAAATAAAACGCGAAAATCTATAGATTCTTCTATTTTTTTAAAAGAAAAAGCTTTATAATACCTTCTATAATTAATATTAATAGTAATATGTATAAAGATTAGAAATAAGTTCTTCATACATATAGTTTAGTTTTTCGGAGGAAAAAAATATGAGTGATGACTACAGAGGTCCAAGAGGAAATGATAGAGGAAATAGAGGAAATTTCCATAGAAATACAGGACCTAGAGAAATGCATAAAGCAACTTGTTCAAAGTGCGGTAAGGAATGCGAAGTTCCATTCAAACCACTTGAAGGCAAGCCAGTTTACTGTAGAGATTGTTATATGAGTATGAAGAACCAGTAAAAGAACTTATTCTTAACAGCAATATAAAAATCTAAATTGATTCTAAAAATAGAATCAATTTTTTTTCTTTTTTTAATTTACTATTTTTTTTAATATTGTATTATTCTTGTTTATTTATATTTATTTCTGTTTTATATAATATATTATACCTTACCTAAAATTAACTATGTGGTAATAGGTATTTTTTAGGTGTCAAAAAACGGAGGAAAAAACATGAAAATAGAAGTAAATTTTCCTGATGGTTCTATTAAACAAGTAGAAGCCGGAAGAAAAGCAAAAGACATTATCCTTGAAAATATTGGCGAAGGATTAGCAAGAATAGCAATCGCTGTTAAAGCCAACGGAAAGTTGATAGACTTAGAAACCCCTATTACCACAACTACAGATTTTTTAGTATTAACTTACAAAGATTTAGAAGGTAAGGAAATCTTCTGGCATAGTTCTTCACACATTATGGCATTAGCAATCAAAAGGTTGTTTCCAGAAGTTAAATTCGCTATTGGCCCAAGCATTGATGAAGGCTTCTACTATGACGTAGATATCAATAGAGCATTTACTGAGGAAGAATTACAAAAGATTGAAGAAGAAGTAAATAAAATAATTAAAGAAGACATTAAGTTTGAAAGACACGAAATTGATTTCAATCAAGCTTTAGAAATCTTTAAAGACGAGCCTTACAAAATAGAAATGATTAAAGAAATAAAAGACAAAGGCGAATCTCTTTCATATTATCAACTTGGAGATTTTATTGATCTTTGTAGAGGCCCTCACATCCCATCTTCAGGAAAAATAAAAGCATTTAAAGTATTAAAAGCATCAGGAGCTTACTGGAGAGGAGATAGTAAGAACAAACAACTTCAAAGAATCTATGGTGTTTCTTA
>DAOOON010000049.1:0-3018 GCA_035387745.1 archaeon | reverse complement strand
GTTTCTTTTGGAGAGACGCTTATAAAAATGAAGTAGATATGATTTTTGAAAAAAACAAACAAATTATACCAATAGAAATAAAATATGGAAAAATTGAAACTGCTGGATTAGATAAATTTATGTCAAATTATAAAATTGACGTTGGATATATAATCAGCCATAATACAGAAAAAGAGATTAAAAAAGACAAAAAAATTATTTATGTAGTTCCTGCATATAAGTTCTTATTAAATAAAGACAAATATCTATAAACTGTAAAATTACTTTTAAGAAATGATAAAAAAATGGAAACTAAAGATATTAGACGAATATATTCTATTCTTGAAAAAGAAGTAAAGAAGTTTGATAACCCTTTTGCTGAATCTGTTCAGGAGAAATATAAAGATCCTTTTTTTGTCTTAGTGGCAACCATTTTATCTGCAAGAACACTTGATAAAACCACTGCAAAGGTTTGTGAGAAACTATTTAAAGAAGTTAAAGGAATTAATGATCTTGAGAAAATATCCATTAGCAAATTAGAGAAATTACTTTATCCTGTTGGATTTTATAAGACAAAGGCTAAGCACTTAAAAGAACTTCCAATTGTTTTGAAAGAAAGATATAATGGAAGAATCCCTGAAGAAATTGAACAATTGCTTGAACTCCCAGGAGTTGGAAGGAAAACTGCTAACTTAGTTGTTTCTGTGACCTTTGGGAAGCCAGGAATCTGTGTGGATACACATGTGCATAGGATTACTAATATCTTAGGAATTGTAAAAACAAAAACGGCACTTGAAACAGAAATGGCTTTAAGAAGAATTTTGCCAAAAGAACTGTGGACTAAAACAAACTATCTTTTTGTAACACTTGGACAAAATATCTGCTTTTCTAGAAAACCAAATTGCAGGATGTGCCCTATTGCTAAGATGTGTCCCTTTGGCCTTAAGAAAATCAAGTGATTTGCTTTTTCTTTTTCTCTGCTAAAAGATTTTTTGCATTTTTAGAAGTTATTACGGTTTTTCCTAATCTTTTTTCTATATTTCTTCTTGTGGTTCCTACTATTTCTCCGCCTGACTTAGCAATATTTTCGCTTGGTAGAAACCCTTTTGGATCCTCAACTTTTGAAATCTCGGTAGTTGTGGCTTCTGCTAGAAGGTTAAGGACAAGTTCAATGTTAGTCATATTATCTCTTAGGTTTTCTTTTTTTAGACCTTTCAAATCTTTATATTCTCTTACTGTTCTATCTGACCAGGCTTTTGTTAAAGTGTTTGTTAGAGATGCAAACTCTGATGGTTTATCTATTCCTGACCTTTTCCATTCATCTGTTAGTTCTTTTCTAACTTCTATTGCTTTTAATCTTTGATTAACCCATTCTACTGAATATCCTTTTTTTAGATAATTATTTACTGCTCTATTGATTGCAAGCTCTGGATCAATATTTTCTTCAATTCTTTGATAACCAACTTTTGCAAGCCATAGCTTAAACGGTTCGGCTTTGGGGGATGGAATTGATTGGATAATCCTGAAAACACCTTCAAGATTAGCACAATCCGTTTTTCTAAATTTGCCGTCTTCGGCTATCAATTTCAACTGGTGACAATTTGTCACCACTTCACTATTTTCTTCTCTAAGTCTTTGTATTAACTTATTCCAATACTTTCTAGGGTCTTCGCTATCAGTCAATGCTCCTACAACATCCACAACAGAAAACCACCAGTCTTCCTCGTGCCATATCCTTCTTATCTTTTTATTTTCAAAAATTGCAATTTCGTTTTTTTCTTGCATTTAAGAGTCACCAATAATATATTGGTGAAAGAAAGAGGGGTGTTTTCGGGGGAGTAGCTGTCCAGTGCAAAAATTAAAAATTATTCTATAATTTTTTCTAATTCTTCTTTTGTTGGAAGAACTTTTGATAATTTTTTAGATAACTTATATTGAGAAACGCCAATTGGTTTAGAAATATCTTTTAACGAATATTCTGCAATTATTTTGTTTTTTTCTTTACATAATAGTAATCCAATAGAAGAATTATCGTTTTTGTGCTTCAATCTATCAAGTGCAGATAAATAAAAATTTAATTTTCCTACATATTCTGGTTTGAATCTTCCGGATTTTAATTCTATAACTATAAAACATCTTAATCTTAGATGATAAAATAATAAATCTATATAGAAATCTTCATTTTCAACCACTAAATGATATTGTTTACCAACATATGAAAAGCCAACTCCTAACTCTAGTAAAAATTTAGTAATATTATTTACTAGTTTTTCTTCTATATCTTTTTCTTTAGCTTTTTTAGATATTTCTAAAAAATCAAATATATATGGGTCTTTTATAGTTTGAACAGCTAAGTCAGATTGTATTTTAGGCAAGGTTTTATTAAAATTATTTATTACTTTTCCTGATCGCTGAAATAAATTATTTTCAATTTGATTAATCAAAGTATTTCTTGACCAATTGTTTTTTATTGCTTCAAAAACATAAAATTTAATTTCTGTGTTATTCTTAATTTTATCAATTAATATTATATTGTGCCCCCAAGGCAATTGTCCAACAAGTTGTTGGACTTTTGGTTCAAATAAGCAATAAGACAAATAAAACTTCCTCATGTTAAATAAATTAGACCTAGAAAACCCTTTCATATCTGGAAATTCCTTCATTAAATCTTTGGATAATATAGATATTATTGAATCCCCCCAATTTGAGGTTTTTTGTTTATCCACTATTATTTTACCGATATTTAAATACAACTTTATTAATTCTTTATTTACAGAAATAGTTGCTTTAATTTGTGAATTTCTTATTTTGTCTTTTATTTCATTTAATGTAATAAAATAATCGTTGTCAATTATTGAAATCATAAATATATTGTGACTTTAGAAAGAGGGGGTGTTTTTGGAGGGGTAGCTGTCCAGTGCAAAATATATAAATCTTTGTTGTTTTTTTGAGAATTAACTATAAGAAAATTTCATTTTCACAAAAATAAGAAAAAGAAAAAGTTAGTTAAGGCTAACTTTTGTTTTATCTTCTGTGTCA
>DAOOON010000048.1:0-3312 GCA_035387745.1 archaeon | reverse complement strand
GCCACATGCAAGAATTCTGCGAAATTATATAAGTAATCCTGTAGATGGCAAATATTTTGGAAATATTGCGGCAGTTCCAGAGCTTGGTTATTATGGAAATCAATTTGAGGTTCATGTAGCAACACACGAATTTGCACATGTTCTTGGTTTAATAGACCTTTATGCTATTGGCCCAGATGGTTCAGGAGATGGCCCAATAAAAAATTTTACGATGATGAATTTTGAATTTCACCCTTACTGTCTTAACAAGCCAATTAATCTTGATGTTTGGTCAAGATATTTTTTAGGGTGGATAGAGCCAATGATTCTAACAACAGATAGCTCTAAAGAAATAAGTCTAAGAAGTGTAAATTATTATAGGGACGCAGTAATTCTAAAAAATAGCAATATGACAGACAGAGAATTTTTCATAATCGAAAACAGATACAGAAACACAAGCGATCCAAACAATCTTGATAATTGTATGTTTAATAATGCGCAAACAACACTTGGTGGTTTTGCAATTTATCATGTTGATGAAAATAAGATAGAGGCGCATTACCCATATAATTGGGTAAATTGGGATCCAGACGGGAACTGGTATGATGATACAATAAGCCACCCAGGAATATTATATGAAAGAAATTATACATATAGTTATTCCGGCGGCAATTACAGTACAGGGGATATGTATTTTAATGCAATAGTACAAGGTTGCGATTCTTTTAGATTCTTTGATGAAAATAAAAGAATCTGTACAAATATTTATGCAATTGATGATTCAACAACTCGCACATATAGTGGTGTAGAAAATCCTTTAATTCGTTTTCAAGCTTTAACAACCCCAAATCAATCAGTAATGACTGCAAAGATGCTTGTTTGGGAAGAAACAGAAACTCCGCAATCTTCTCCACCAGCAGGCACTTATCCACAATCAACTCAAGTTATTCTAAGTACAGCAACTCCAAATTCTATAATTTATTATACAACTGATGGTTCTATACCAACACAAGATAGCCAAGTATATATTAACCCAATAACTATTCCAGAAGGAACCACACAAACAATAAAAGCTATTGCAAAAAAAGATGGCTATTATATAAGTAATATAATGTCAAGTACTTACACAATAACAGGTACTGTTGTAACACCAACGGCCAGTCAACAAAGCGGAATTGTTGATTATGGTTCTCAAGTAATTTTAAATACCACAACAAATGGTGCAACAATAAGATATACTCTTGATGGCAGCAATCCAACAGAAACTAGTTTAATATATAACTCTCCAATTATAATTACAGAAAGCTTAACTTTAAAGGCAAAGGCCTTTAAATTAGGATATACGCCAAGTTCTGTTTCTACTTATGAGTATCAAGTTTTAGTTGTAGAAGCTCCAATATCTACTTTAGCTTCTGGATATTATGATTACGGCACAAATTTAGAGTTGTATACAACAACAGAGAATGCAGAAATAAGATATACAATTGATGGTAGTGAACCAAATGAAAATAGTTTACTATATACTAATCAGATTACAATTTTAAATGATTTTACATTAAAAGCAAAAGGCTTTAAGCAGAGTTATGCCCCAAGCCAAACATCAACTTATATTTATGATTCTGGGCCAGCACCAGGAAACCACATTATTTCCTTTGGCTTTCAAGGAATAGATAGCCAAGCAGAAATTGATAATGATCAAAATATAATTTTAGTATATGTTCCAGCAGGAACATATTGCTATGGATTAATACCAATAATTCAAGTCGAAGATGGCTGTAGTGTTTCTCCGAATAACGGAGTTCCACAAAATTTTATTGAGCCAGTAATTTATACAGTAAGTTCAATGTCTGGTCAAAGAGTTTATACTGTTAATGTTATAAGAAATCCACAGGTGTTTCCACCAATTGCAAATATCTCTGGCGGAGATTTTGGTGCGCCAATAGATGTAGAATTAACTACACAGACTGTTGGAGCAATTATTAAATATACCACCAACGGGGTCAATCCAACACTTGACAGTCAAACATATACAGGGCCAATAACTATTAGCTCAACAACAACATTAAAAGCAAAAGCGTTTTTATATACTGGAGAAACGCCAGAATTAGATTCTTCTAAAAATAATGAAGACCCAAAAGCAATAGCAGATATTACACCAACAAACGTTATTTGGCAAAGTAGCGCCACATTAATAGAAAATTATAATTTTCTACAAAAGCACAAAATTAAAAACAAAAAAGATAAGCCAATATTTAGTAATGACAAATAAATGTGATTTTAAGCATTTGGGTAATTTTAATAATAATGGGCTTAAAAACAAAAGCAACCTTTATAAATTGATTGTTTTACAATATAATTAAAATATAAAATTTTTAGAGCCGTGGGCAAATATGTTTAAATCTAAAAAAAAGGCACAAATTTCGATAGAAGCACTAATTTTAGTAGGGATAATAGTTTTAGGTGCCACGATATTTGCGTCAATGTATTTGAATAGAATTGCGCGCGGAATAAGCGATTCAACGAATTTAGATTCTGGATTAAGCGATCTTTTTTATGATCCGTTTGGCGACGGCACAGGGTCTTGCTCTGGGGGTTATCCATTACATTGTTGTAATGAGACACAGGATAGTGGTGAAGACGCTATAGATTGTGGTGGTGAATGCCCTGGATGTCCGATTCCTCCTAATACTTTTTCAATAGATTTAACTCTTAACCCTCTAGGTTCTACTCCTATAAACCAAGAATTTGGAGTAACTGTTACTTTAACTAATACCACGGGGGAATCAGGAGCAATAATTAAGGCAGTAAATATAAAAGAAGGGTTCGCTTTGACCCCTAATTGTACTTTAAGTGGCCAAACGCAAGAAAGTACAGGGTATTATAATAATGTAAATATCTCATTGGATTCTGGCGCGGGAACTTTAAATTTTACCTGTTCTGCAGAAGGAACCTATAATATTTCTGTGGATGCCGGGATACCAGACACGACCTATTCCGATTCCAAAGCTACAGAAAAAATAATTACTTCTGGTTTTTCACCAGCATATTCTGTAAAAATTATAGAACCAGCTGAGGGCGCTTATTTAGCTATGGAAAAACAAGTAAATTTTAGAGCAAGTATTACACCAACTCCTTTAGCTGGAGAAAATGATTCTTGTGTATGGTTTGTTAATGATGAGCTACTTACTCCACTTATGCCAGCATCAAACTCTTGTAGTTTAGAAAACATTATGTTGAGTGAACCAACTTTTAAAAAAGGTGAAAATGAAATTGTTGTTTATGCAACCAGGCGTGTAGGGGGAGTAATGACTAATAACGCAAAAGCAAGTGTGC
>DAOOON010000047.1:0-3346 GCA_035387745.1 archaeon | reverse complement strand
GGTTCATTGCAGCAATTAGGGATAGATATTTTGATAAAGAAGGATATCTTAATCCAAAAAGAGAAAGGGTAAATTCCATTTTTAAGACCTATGCAGAAAATAAAAAGTTGGCAGTATTAAAATTAAAAAAGATGAAACAAGAGAAACAAAAACAAAAAGCAATTAGAGAAAGAAGAAAAGTAAAAATCAAATAGTCGTCCAAGTATTTGTGTGATATTATGCCATTAATGAAAAAAAAAGTAACTGCTTAATTTTTTTTATTTTTTCTAATGATTGAATAGTAAACTTCATTGTAGTATTTCCCATTGTGCCTTGCAGAATCTCGAAGTGTTGCTTCTTTTTTAAAGCTGCAGTTCTCAAGCACTTTACAAGATGCTTTGTTTTCAACAACGGGAGTGGCCCATATCCTGTGCAAATCGGTTTTTGTGAATGTATAATCCACTACTGCTTTAACAATTTCTGTGCAGTACCCTTTCCCCCAATAGTTTGCATCTATTCCATAACCTAATTCTGCAGAGTTGTTATGTTTTGAGAGGTTTAGGCCTGCAGAGCCAATCAAATATTTGTTGTCTTTTAAAAGAGCATAGAAGGAAATCGCAGTTTTGCCTTGATTTTTAATATTTGTTTTCATTCTTTTAGTTACTTCTTTAAGAGTAAGGTGTTCTTCATTGTATTTAGTCATCTTTGGGTTAGACCAAATTTCTAGTTTTCTTTTACAAAAATCCAGAGAGGGTTTTACAAGTATTAATCTTTCGGTTTCTATTGGTTTTTTGAGATAAGGGTATTTTTCCAAGTTGTCCAACTATTTGCGTGTTTTTTCGGGGTGGTTGAAATACCCTAATTCTGTTAACTTGATTAATACTAATTGCTTAACCACGTCTGCTCTAGAGCAACCAATCTTATTTATTAATCCGTCTATAATCTTTAATTGTTCCTTAGAAAAATAAGGACTCACTCTTGCTTCTGTTGCCATTTTTTCACCAATTCCTTTTTTAGTAACCATACGGGTGCTATACAGTTACTAATGAGCGGAAGTCTTTTTAAATATTTCTAAACACTCATTAGTTACTAATAAGTACATAATAACAAAGGAGAAAAAACATGAAAACAGAAATAGAGATTATAGAAAGAAAAGGAATTGGACACCCTGATACTATTGCAGACAACCTATCTGAGGGGCTTTCAAAAAGTTTGTTAAAAGAATACAAAACATTTAAACACTTTAATGTTGATAAAACAATGGTGTGTGCTGGAGAGATTGAAAAAGGCGCATTTAAGAATCCAGTAAGAATTGTTTTTGCAGGTCAGTATACCAAAGTAAATAATATTGATAAGATTTTAGACAGCGTTGTTAAAGACATACTGAATTTTGAAATAAAAAATGGATTAAAATATAAAATTTATAACTTCTTGAACCAAGGAAGTCCAGACCTTAATGATATTTTTGCTTGTAAGAAGGCAAATGATACTAGTTTCTCTGTAGGTTATCCAGAAACAGAAAATGAAAGATTAGTTAAGAAAATTGGAGAATATATTGATAATCTTCATAAAACAGACAAGCACATAGGAACAGACAACAAAGTTATGTTTGTTTATGATGGTAAAGAAAAGTCTGTTTATATTGCTTTAGCTTTCTTGGATTCATTTAAAGATAGTAAAGACTATTTCTCTTATAAGAAGAAACTAGAAGAAAAAATTAAAACTAAATTTAAAATAA
The DNA here is from genome assembly GCA_035387745.1 of archaeon. Taxonomy (GTDB): domain Archaea; phylum Iainarchaeota; class Iainarchaeia; order Iainarchaeales; family CSSED10-239; genus JAKQTP01. Next base: position 1,629 of record DAOOON010000047.1, on the reverse strand, counting down.
AAGAAATACACATAAACGTTGGAGACACAAAAGACACACAATTCATAACTAAAACAGGAACTTCTTTGGAGATGGGAGATAGTGGTGCAACAGGTAGAGGAAACAGAAGAAATGGTTTAATCACGCCTACAAAGATTATGACTCTAGAAGCATACTATGGTAAAAATCCAATAACGCACATTGGTAGAACCTATCAAGATCTTGCAATTGATATGGCAAAGAAAAAAAATAAACATCTACTTTTATTAAACAAGATTGGTGGAGATATCAAGAAACCAATGGTTTTTGAATTAAAATAAAAAAAGAAAAGGGGAAACTTTACTTATTCGTAAAGTTCTCCAATATCTACTTCTGGATTAAGGATTTCGTCATCTACTAATGTTTCGTTTGCTGCTTCTTGATCAGCAATTATTTCTTCGTTATTAGTTAGATTGTTTCCAGAGTTTGAATCAGCCTTTGGTGCAAACAATAAGAAAGCAATAACTATTAAAACAACTATAACAAGTACAGAAATTACTGTTTTTGTTTTCATTAATTATTACCTCCTCTTACTTTTACCCTATTTTGCATTAATTTTTGATTTATTTCTCTTTGTTCTTTCTTTTCTCTTATTTTTTCTTGAAATTCAGTTTCTAATTCTTCAGAATCGATATTTTTTGTTTTTGGTGGGCCGATTTTTAATTGTTTTTTTGTTTGGCCAAGTATCTCTCTGAATTCCCCTTTAACAAATTCATTATGTTGACTTCTCAATTCTTTTACTCTTTGGTGGAATTCTGGTTTTAATTCCTTCTTTTGTTCTCTAAATTTAATTTTGAATTCGTTTCTCATCTCTATTGGGCAGTTTTCTCTAATATATTCTCTTATATTTTTGATTGCGGTTTTTGCATTTTCTTTTTCTGTTAAGAATACTTCTAATATTTGTTCTTTTGTTAAATTTTTATCATCTAATGTTGTTTGTATTCTTGTTTTTATATCTTGTAAATTTGTAATTTCTGTTGCAATTGGCACCGTATCAATTGTGACATTTGAATCGTTCATGTCATTAATTGCATCTACTACAGATTGTGCTTGTGCAATTTTTAAATCAATTGTATTAATTAAATGTATTAACTTAATTTTCATAGCAAATTGAGTTGATCCAAATTTACCAATTTCTTTATTTATGTCTGTTTCATTGTCATCTGTGTCTGTTTCGTTGTCATCTGTGTCTGTTTCATTGTCATCTGTGTCTGTTTGATTATTATCTACACACGGATTCCCATTAACATCAATACAAGAACGACACCCTTCGATTAAAACGCCATTTACATCTACGGTTGTACAACTGTTATTTGCGTAAATATTTGTCATTAATCCTAATAATGCAAATATTACAAATGAAGTAACTAGTATTTTCTTCATTTTTTTTCCTCCTAACATTTTTTATTATTATAACTATATATAGTATATTGGAACTCTTAATATAAATTCTCCGGGAAATACCGGAACAGAACCGGAACTACTTGTGTTTAAGTAGTATTTTGTTAGTAATACCGTATCTTTTTATCTCTATGATATCTTTCGTTTCAAGAGACTTAAGATTTCTAGAAAGACTAGATTTAGGAATTTTAAGTTCTTTTAAAAGATAGT
>DAOOON010000046.1:2062-3485 GCA_035387745.1 archaeon | reverse complement strand
TCCAGATTTACCACACGGAGATATAGAAATGCCAGGAATTTTACCAGATAAGCCAGACGTAATTGTGGATCCAATAATTAGACCAGAGCTTATATTAAATCAAACAGAAATAATTACAAAGGATAATTATATATTACTTACAGGAAGTTTAAAAGATTTAGGCGTTACAGTAAAATATAAAATATGGGGCACCACAAAAACAGGCAATTGTAGAGTACAACTTACAGCAGACACCATAGAAGAAGCGCCAGAGATTGTTACATTTTCAGCAATAGACGATCAGCCAAGTGCAATATCTCCAATAGAAGAAGATCCTATACGACCAATTTTGCCAATTGTAGCTGAAAGAATAACATTTACTTGTGATCTCAATGTCTCAGACATAGAGGGGAAATACAAGGTAGACGTTATCGCAGAAAATACCGAAAGATTAAATACTACAAAAAAAGTTGATTTAATTGTAGATAGAACTGCACCAGTAGTTGATATTGATTCAATCTCTACAAGAGACAGAACTCCAGTATTAACAGGTACAATTGAGGATTTAATAGATATAAGAAAATTTAAATTAACAGTAAATGACGTAATTTATGAACCAACAATAAACGACGACAGAACTTGGGAAATACAATTAGAAACATTACCAAGAGGCACACACAACGTAGAGGTTTATACAAGCGATAGATTATCAAATGCTGATACCAAAACAGAAGAAGAAAAAATAACAATAAGAACAGGAGGCGGCACAAGAATTGTTGCAGAACCAACAAATACGCCAACAGAGACAGTAACACCAGCACCAGCACCAGAAACACCAGCTGCTCAACCAGTTGTAACAGAACCAACAATAACAAACACACCAACTACTCCAACAACACCAACAACCGGCGGAACACCAATAACAACACCCGCACCAACAACAGGTAATGTTGCAGCAGTAAATCCAGCAGAGACTTCTGGTTCAACAGGTTTTTTAGGATTGCCAACAGGTGCATCAACTAGCATTGCGTTGGTTATAGGTGCTTTGTTAGTAGTAGGCGCATTAGGTTATTTCCTATTCTTTGCTAAAAAATAAAAAGGAATGAATTTCTCCTTTTTTATTTTTCTTTTTTTATTTATGTTTTCAAAATATTTTCAAGTAATTGATTCTAATACTATAAAATGTCTAGCATGTAATAGATATTGTTTAATTCAAAAAGACAAGACTGGCTTTTGTAAGGTTAGAAAAAACGAAAATCAAAAGCTTGTTTCTTTAGTTTATGGTAAACCAATTTCTATTAATCTTGATCCAATAGAGAAAAAGCCGCTTTATCATTTTCTTTCTGGTACAAAAACCCTGTCTTTAGGAACACCTGGCTGTAATTTTGATTGCGCGTTTTGTCAAAATCACGATATTTCTAATTGCAAGAATATTAATTTAGAA
>DAOOON010000046.1:0-1962 GCA_035387745.1 archaeon | reverse complement strand
ATAAATCTTAAGCACATAAAAGAGAATATTACAGAATTACATAAAAATAAAATTCATATAGAAATTACAAATCTATTAATAGAAGGACACAACACAAATATTTCGGATATTCAAGAAACAATTGATTTTGTATATTCTGTTTCTAAAGACATTCCTTTGCATTTCTCTAGGGCTTTTCCACATTATCGTCTAAATCACATTATTCCAACAAAGCTAGAAACCTTAAAGCTTGCAGAAAAGTTAGCAAAAGATAAAGGCCTTGTTAATGTTTATCTTGGTAATATTTAAGCAATCTTTTTTTAAATATTTCTATGCACTAAATAGATAGTGAATTGATGCACAAATTATAAGGAAAGAACTATGAGAACAACAATTGAAATTAAAGGCTTGCCTGAATTGATTTTAGAAAAGGCTGTTTCTACAGGCATTGCTAGATCTAAGACTGATGCATTAAAGATTGGCATTCTAATAATGAATGATAAATATCAGCTCGTAGATAATATAAAAGAAATAAATGATCCAAAATTAATAGCCGCCTTTAAGAGAAAAGAGAAAGAAATGAAAGCAAATAACCAGAAATATATAACTCACGAAGAAGTTATGAAAAAGTATGGTTATTTACTAAAAAACAAGTAATTTTTCTCAATTTCACAAAATTGTGGAGCACGCGGTTTATTATATATCATAATCTATTTCTATCTTTATGGGTATATGGACTATACATTATGAAGCAAACTGGGACATTTATTTTAATAGGTTAGATCAAACAATACAATCGCACATTTTTAAGAAAATAAACAAATTACAGTTCGATATACATACAAGACATTTCCGCAAGTTAAATTTTTTTATTTCAGAGGTGGGGCAATATAGAATTGCTTTTTTTGAAAATAAAGAAACCAAAACAAGAACTATTGTTTTTGTGGGGAATCACACTCAATATGAGAAATGGTATAAGAGTTATCTTTAATGCTAAATAATCTCAAAGAATCTAAGCAAAAGTATAACTCCAAGACCAGCAGGTCCAAACAAAGCAGAAACAACAAGTGTAATAACAATCGGCAACTTGATTCCAAATACAAAATAGCACATTAAAAAGCCTAAAGCTCCAACAATGCTGTTTAATATTATATTTTTTAATAATCCTAATAATAAAATAGTTATTGCAATAAGCACAACTCCAATAGCAAGTAACAAGTAATCCATATATTCTCTTAGATTATAACCTTTTATATACTTTTTTAATTATAAGTTATATATACTTTAAAAAGTGAGCAACTATGAGCGAAGAAAAACAACTAGACTATGAGTCTTTACAACTAAAAGAAAGATTAGAAATACACGAGCTACAGGGACTTATTGGTAAGGCCTTAGCTGATTCTTCTAAGACAGAAGACGATCTAATAAAAATTATTCCAAATGCAAAGTATGAGCAGATTGTTCAGGCTTTAAAGAATATGCTATTTTTAAAGCTAATAACAAAAGAGGGCTTTCCTGTTAAGTATTCTTTGTCTCCAGAAGTTAAAGAAAAGCTAACCGAGAAAAAGAAATTGTCTGAAAATGATAAAAATGTTCTAAAATTAGCAGTAATCATAGAGTCTAAGTCTAATGATAAGCTGGAATTACGAAAAGGCATGGAGCACATTCTAGAGTCTTTAAGAAACGATAACGAGTATTTCTTATATGATAGTAGTCTTGCAGAAATAGTAGTACATGATGATTTGTTTTCTACATATATTTCTGCTACTTTGTCTTGTAATGAGATAAACTCCTTATTTAAGATTATTTATTTTTATGGTGCAACTTCAGTTGAGGTTCTTAAACCAGATAAGTTTAATGTTACAATTTCTGATTTACAAAAAGCCATATTGATTATAACAGATATGACGCACGGCTATGCCCAAATGATACATAAGCTAAAGAGAGAAAATGAGGCTCTTTCTAAATTAAAGAAATAGTTTT
>DAOOON010000045.1:0-3738 GCA_035387745.1 archaeon | reverse complement strand
TGGCTTATCTGGTAAAATTCCTGGCATTTCTATATCTCCGTGTGGTAAATCTGGATCAGTAGATGTGTTTGTGTCATCTACGCTTATTGCCTCAACGTCTGTTGGTGTTTCTATAGCATATATTGGGCTCAATAATGCAAAAACAAAGAATACACCTAATAACATTTTTATTTTTGAATTCATAATTTCTTTTTCTCCTTTTTATTTTTTGATATTTTTATATTGTCTATCTTACATTAATTAAATAATATAAAATAAACTAGGGTGCCTACTACTAATAAAGCCCCAATAATTATTGCTATGCTTTTTGAAGCCTTTTCTGGCATGCTTAAAAGACCAGTTGTGCCTGAAATTTTTGGCTGGTCTTCTATAATTAAATCATTTATTTCTGGCGCGCTGACTGCATTTGGGGTTGCTTGTTCTGTTATTGCTTCTGGCGCTGGTGCTGATAAAGGCAAGAAGTTTAGATTTGGGCCATTCCCGTTGTCATTACCATTATCATTATCGTTATTATTACCGTTATCATTACCTTTATTATTACCATTACCCCCGCCATTGCCTGAATTGGTTATGTGTATCATCTCTAAATCTGTTCTGCTTGTAATATTACCTGCTTGATCTATTGCATAAATTTCTACATCATAGTAACGATTTCTTTGTAATTTCTCTAATTGTGTGCTCCAGTTTCCGTTTTCATCAACTATCGGAGTATAAGATATGTCATTAACTATTATATTGAAATCAACTAAAGTTAAATCCTCTATTGTGCCATATAATATCGGTGTTTTATCGCTTGTGGTTAATGGAGTCACTACTATTATTGGAGCGACTCTGTCAAATATTAAGCTAGCTTGCTTTTCTGTACTATTGCCCACTATATCATATGCAAAAAATTTAATTTCATAATCTAATGAATCTTTTATTTCTGTAAGATCATAAACGCAGCTAAAGTGTGCTAATGTTTCGCCATCTTCTAATGGCAGAATGTCGCATTTTCCTTTTAATTTATTTTCATTAAATGGAATATAAGAATCTAATTCTGCAAACTCTTCTATCTCTCCTGTAACTGTCAGAATATTGTTATTAGTGATTATGTTTTCTTGATCTAAATTTAAAATAGGAACAACAGTGTCTTTTATTATGTCTTTAGTAATATCTATTCTTTTGGTGGTGCCAAGCATGCCGCCAATTCTAATTATTATTTCTAAACGAATGGTTACTGGCCCGTCTACAAAATGAGACAAATTGTGGCTTGCTGTATCCATCTCGTAGATTGGATCATCAACCAAATATGCTGCTGGCCAGATCTGATTATTAGAATCAGTTATTACATATTTAACACCAAGAATCTGCATTCTTCCCTTTGATTTAATATTAAAAGAATACCCTTCGTGATTTGCTAAACTTATGTGATCTGCGGTAATTATTATTGGAGGGCTTGTATCTTTATTTATTTCTCTAACAATATCTATTGTCAGAATCTCTCCGTCCGGAGTTAAAACTTTAACTTCAAGGGTTATTGTAATTGTGCCATCTGCAAAATCAGACAAATCGTGGCCCGGCTTTATTTCTGAGATTGGGTCTTCTAGATAAGTTGCGGCAGCAATTAATTCTCCTTCAGTATCTTCAATTCTGTGTTTTAGACCAGTTATTAAATATGTTCTTTTTGCTTTAATCAAAAAAGAATAGGCCTCGTGATTTTCTAAAGTTACATCTTCTGCTTCTACTGTTATTATTGGACTAGTGTCTTTTGTTATTGTTTTTTCTAAATACACGGTCTTAATCTCATCATATAAATTTTTTATTTGTACTTCAACAGAAATTGTTACTTCTCCATCTAAAAATTCTGATAAATTAGTATTGTTGATAGTTATTTCAGACGAGGTTTCATTAATATCTAATTCTTCAGAAATTAAATTGTGTTTATGATCTTTTAAAGTATAATTTAAGCCCGTAATTGTGTAGATCTTTTCTGTTTTAACTTTAAATAAATAATTCTCATAATTTTCTAAACTTATGTCGTTTGCTTTAATCTCTATTGGTACTTTGATTTTTTTGGTTATTTCTTTTGTAATTTTTGTGGTTTGCTCGCCATCAATTCCGGAAGTAATAATTGTTAATTTGGCTGTTATTGTACCATCTTCGAAATCATAGAAGTTAAGGTCGCCTATTACTATTTTTGTTGTTGGAAACCCATTAATTACAATGCTTCCAAAAGAATTGCCCGATTGGTCAAAAAAAGAATACTTAAAACCAATTATTTGATAATCTCCTTTTGGAGAAACACTAAAAGAATAGTGCTCTTGATTATCAAAATTTATGTTTTCAAGATCCAAATTAAAAGTAACTTGTAATTGAGGCTCTTGTGTTTCGTCAAAGCCTGGCAATTCATATTCTGGCATCTGCTCTTCTGAATTTTCATCATTTATTTGCATCTGCTCTTCTGAATTTTCATCATTTGCATATACAGGAAATATAAATAAACTTAATAATAAAATAACACCAAATATCTTTTGTAAATTGTTCATAATCTCACTTTTTTAATTACTGTTTTTAAAAAAAATATATCTCTAAAAACTTTTTTTGTTTTGTAAAATTAGACATTAAGTTTGTTAGGTCAATACTTAATATATACTAGTGAGAGAAAACCTTTATAAACCGGCCTAGTTTGAATATTTAACCTGTTCATTTATAAAAGTGACTTTTTACCTAACGCACCTATTATATAGGTTTTTAACATATATTTTATTATGAAATATAATATTGACTTACACATACACTCCCCTTACGCTTCAGGAGTATCCAAAAACATGAGTTTACCAATACTTGCAAAAGAAGCAAAGCTAAAAGGCCTAAATGTTCTTGGAACAGGAGACATATTACATCCTGACTGGTTTAAACATGTTAAAGAAAACCTTGTATCAGATAAAGACTGCTATGTCTTTAAAGATGACAAAGACTCAGAAAACAAAACCTATTTTATATTAACTACAGAAGTTGAAACCTCTGGAAGAGTACATCATCTTTTGTTTTTTAGAGATTTCTCACAAGTTTTAGAATTTAAAAAAGATATAGAAAAATTCTCAAGCGACATGAGTGTTTATGGTGGCGGAAGACCAAGACTTTCTATTGGCCCAAGCACTCTTTTAGATTTGTGTATTAAACATGACGTAATAATAGGACCAGCACACGCATTTACACCATACTTTGGAATATTCTCTGGAAACGATTCTTTAAAAGAAGCATACGGAGAAAACTATAAAGAAGTAAGATTTATTGAGCTTGGACTTTCTGCAGACAGTTTTAGTGCAAACGTCATACCAGAACTTAAAGACCTAAAACTTTTCTCTTTTTCAGATGCACACTCCCCAAACAGCTATAGGATTGGAAGAGAATATGTTTGCGCGGAAATGGAAAAACCAAACTTTGAATCTATTAAAAATTTATTATATAATCTTGGAGATAACAAGATTTTATTTAATGTTGGATATAACCCGCAGGAAGGGAAATACAATAGGACTGCTTGTAGAGACTGTAAAAAAATACATAAATTAGAAGATGCAATAAAAAATAACTGGAGATGCCTAAAGTGTAGAGGCATTTTAAAGAAAGGAGTTGCAGATAGAATTATTGAAATTGCAAGACTTCAAGGAAATTCTGAATTAAAACAAATTGCAAAAAGACCAGAATATAAATATCTAATACCACTTGCTCAAATTATTCAAATGAAAATTGGGA
>DAOOON010000044.1:0-3913 GCA_035387745.1 archaeon | reverse complement strand
TAATGTTCTTTATCTTAAGGGATCAATACAAGAAGGAACAAATTACTTTCTTTAAGAAGGATAATCCTGAAATGTTTGAAAAAGCAAAGGCAATTACTAAAGAGTCTGTGATTATTGTTACTGGAACAAAGAAGGATTCAGAACAAGCAATGAATGGCTATGAAGTAATTCCTGAGACTCTTGAAATACTTTCCATCTCTGATGCCCCTGTGCCTTTGGATATCTCAGGAAAGATTGATAGTGGTTTTGATGCTAGAATCAATTACAGATATATTGATCTAAGAGTTCCAGAAAACCTTGCAATCTTTAAAGTTAGATCTAAGATTGTTAGAGCAGTTACTGATTTCTTTGATGAAAAGGGTTTTATTAATATTAATACCCCAAAGATGGTCTCTAACGGCGTAGAAAGCGGCTCAGAGTTATTTGAAGTAAAGTACTTTGATAGAAAAGCTTTCCTTTCCCAGTCTCCTCAAGTCTATAAGCAAATGATGATTGCTAGTGGTTTTAATAAGGTTTATGAGATTGGCGAAGTGTTTAGAGCAGAGAAGAGCCACACTACAAGACACTTGACTGAGTTTACTGGTATTGACCTAGAGATGGGCTATATCAAAGACCCTGAAGAAGTCTATAATGTCCTAGAAGAACTAATGGCGTATGTTCTAACTGAAGTAAAGAAAGAATGTAAAACAGAACTAGAATTATTAAAGGTGGAAATTAAAATACCTGGAAAGATTCCAAGAATAAAAATGAAAGACGCTAAAGCTCTCCTAAAAGCTAAAGGTAAAGAAATTCCTGCTGAAGAAGACCTAGACTCTGAAGGCGAAAAGATGCTTGGAGATATAGTTAAGGAGAAATTCAATTCTGAATTTGTGTTCTTAACTGAATTTCCATTTTCTAAAAGACCTTTCTATCACATGTGCGAGATAGACCCAGAAACTAAACAAAAGATTACCAAAAGCGCAGACCTAATCTGGAAAGGCAGCGAGATTTGTACAGGTGCTCAAAGGGAACATAGGACCTCGGTGCTTAAAGAACAGATTACAGAGAAAGGAATGTCACTTGAAGACATGGACTATTATGTTAAAATGCTAAGTTATGGTGTTCCAAGCCATGGTGGAGCAGGTCTTGGTTTAGACAGAATCACACAGTTGATGCTAAACCTTGCAAATGTCAAAGAAGCAGTTCTTCTTCCAAGGGATCCTGAAAGATTAACTCCTTAAAGGGAGATAAAAAATGGAATACTGCTTGTTTTGCCTTCATAAAAAAGAAATAGATAAATATCGTAGAGATTTAGTAAACCAAATATACAAACAATTTGGTTTAAAGCACACAAAGAAAGCAAACAACTATGCTCACTTTACCTTGAAGTATAAATTTAAGGCAAATTCTAAACAATTAAAAGAACTTGAAAAAACATTATTGAAATTTTCAAAAATTCACAACAAAGAAAAAATAAAGGTTGGAGGATTTGATAATTTTCATAAAAGAGTTGTTTTTGTAAAGGTTAGTCAATCGCCAAAAGTAAAGAAATTAATATTTGATTTACATAAAGAACTAAGAAAACTAAAATGGCTTACTTGGCATAATAATATTGAAGGCGATGGAATACATCTTCACACAACAATTACAGAAGAATCAAATGAAAAGCTTTATCCAAAGATTATGAAATATCTTTCAGGTAAAGAAAAATACTTTGATTCATATTTTGATAATGTTACAATCATGAAATACTCCACTGCCAAGAAACCAAAACGCAGATGTGTAATAGCAAAAAGATATAATTTACAATAATTGAGAAAATATGCATCCTACAAGATTAAAATTAGAAAGGCAATTTAAAACTGCTAAAAATATAAAGCCAAAGAAATCCACAAAAATTACATTTGATAATCACGTTCTATATGTAAAAGAAAAAAATGCGCTGAATCTTGAATTAGAATCAATATTATCAAAAAGAAAAAATCCAAATCTATATTTACCAATCATTATTAATGGGCTTATAGATTTAGCAAGAAAAAACGGATATTCTACAATTACTGGAAAAACCTGGATATTTGCAGAGCACCCTAGAATTGCAGAAAGAATGGGTATTTCTGTGGATTCTAAAGCATTAGAAGCATATAATGCTCTAAAAAAAGAATATAATATACTAAAAATACAAGGAATAAGTAAAAAAATTATTTTATCGAAATCAAGTTTTCTTTTAGAAAAGAATATAAAATTTCAAAAAATGGTTAAAACAATTGATGAAAACAGTTTTTCAAGAATGGCTAGAAACCATGAACCATATATAATTGTAAATACTATAATAAAAACAGAAAAAGGTCTTAAAAATAAAACATTTTTATTGCCTAAAAAATTAATTTTGTTTCCATTTGAAATAAAACTATAGGTCCTATAGTCTAGTGGTTATGACGTTACCTTCACATGGTAAAGATCCCCGGTCCGAGCCCGGGTAGGACCATCTTATTTTAATTTCTTGATTATATGTTGATTAGTTAAGATTATCATTTGCTCAATTGCAATATTGTTTAATTTTTCTAATCTTTTTAATTTATTTATTCCTTCTTTAATAAATAACGCATTTAAGTTTTCTAAATTTGAAAGACACACTAATTGTGAAACATCTGCATAATCTCTAATATTCCCTTCTTGTTTAGGATTATTATCTCTCCATTCTTTTGCAGTTAATCCAAAAAGAGCAAGATTTAGAATATCTGCTTCTGTTGCATAAATTAAATATTCTTTTGTTTTTGATACCTTTTCAGGAATTAAATTGCTCTTTATAGCATCTGTGTGTATGTGATAATTTATTTTAGCAAGATTTCTTTTAATATCCCAATCAAGTTTAAGTCTTTGGATTTCATCTATTTTTAATCTTTGAAATTCCTTAATTAGATATAATTTAAATTTAGGAGATATCCACGAGGCAAATTCAAAAGCAATATCTTTATGTGCAAAGGTTCCGCCATACCTCCCTGCACTAGCCCTAATCCCAATTGCGTTTGTTCTAATTATCCATTGACTTACAGACAACGCAAATCTATTTGTTCCGGCTTCATTTCTAATTCCCCCGAATTCGGGGGAATTAAAATCTGGATTATTCATCTCTTCCCAAACACCTATAAATTCAATAGTATTTTATTTCTTAACCACTTTTCTATTAATACTAAACCATTATTTAAATTTTTAACCATGTCTGTTAAAGATATATAATCATTTTCCTTTTTTGTATAATACGAAATATCAGTGCCTAACACATTTACTTTATTCATAATTATTCCCAAAATAATATGGTTTTTGAAAACGGGGGTGTTCTCGGGGGGGTAGCTGTCCAGTGCGAAATCTGTTTGTTTTATTTGTATAAATACAAAATTATTATATTTAATTTGAAAATTTACAAAAATTAAAACTTATTTAGTTTCTATGGCTTCTAATTCTTGTATATAAAAATCAGGAAGAGAACAGTCGCTTGCGCCTCTTACTAAAGTTTGCTTATAGCTATTGCTTGGCTTGCCATTAATATCTGTGTTGTTTGTCTGAATATATATTTCTGCAGAAAGCGTTTTACCATTCTGTAAAACAACATCTATCCATTCTCTATTGTAACTGTTTTCTGATTTGTTTCTGTCTTTTCTATAGCCTTCTACAACATCAAGCTTTTCTATTTCTTTTTTGTTTAAAAGATAAAGGCAGCCATAGACGTCTGTTGTTTCATCAGATACTACAGAACCAACACCTCTTGGAAAAACGAGTTTATAATTCTCAAGCTTTGCATAGCCTTCTGAAAACAAGTAGTTATTATCTATTCTGTTTCTTAGAAGATCAATATCCATATTGCTTCCATATGCAAAATAATAATAAGTTGTGTTAAAGTTTAATAATAAAAAAATAATGGTTCCTAAGAAAAGAA
>DAOOON010000043.1:0-4200 GCA_035387745.1 archaeon | reverse complement strand
CTAAATGTAAGCCAGAAGAAGCAATAATGATTGGAGACAAGCTTATTGATGATGTGTTGCCACCAAGAAAACTAGGGATGAACGCTTTGCATTACAAAGGAGACTATGAAGAACTAAAAAAAGAACTAAAGAAATTTAAAATTACTGTAGAATAACTATTTTGCAATTAATCTTCTGGGTTTTGAAACTTTTGTTATTCTGTGAGTGCCAACTAAATCTTTATTTAACTTGTATTCAAAATCAGAATTAAATTTTCTTTTTTTACCTAATTTATCTACTAAATTACCTGTAAGATATTCTAATAATTTCTTTTCTTTTTCTAAAGCTAGCATCTCTATTTTTTCATAGCCTTTTCTAAAAATAATTGACATAGCTTTAGTCATAAGTTTTGTACCATAAAGCTTTCCTTGATATTCTTTTTTAACAGCAATCATAGATAACTCAAAATGCTTATTTAAGACAACATCATAACCATAGATAGCGCCAATTATTTCTTTATTATTTGTAATTAAAAAAAAAGTAGTCTTTGGACCAGCAGCTAACTCTTTTAACCAAACTGGAAATTTGGTTTTTGAACCGGTACCAAAATTTAATTCTTTATCAAAAAGATCATAGATCTGTCTAAACTTAGAGGGATTTTTCTTATAGAAATCCATTACTTCATTCTGATTATTTAAAACAATTGTTTCATAAGAGTGATTCTCTTGTTTCATAATCTTTCAGAATTAATAATCATGACCTGGACAAAGAATCTCAAAATCTAATTCTCCTATTAAATCTAAAGTCTTTTCCATTTTCTTTGCTTCTGAGCTTGGAAGGTCAACTCTACCATGACCATCATAGAAAAGAGTGTCTCCTGAAAAAAGTATCTTTTTGGAAGTATCAAGAATACAGATTGAACCACAGGTGTGCCCTGGAGTGTGAATTATTTGATATCTTTTTGGAAGCTTAAGCCTTGCTATACTAATTAATTTTGCAGTAAATTTTTTAACAATCACTGGGTTAAGAACTGCACCTTCTTTGTTTTGTTCAAAATAAGTAATTTCTTCTTTGTGGGCATAGAATTTAGCTTTTGGAAACATATTAAAGTTACCAATATGGTCATAATGGAGATGAGTAAAAATTACTGTTTTTATTGTGCTAGGATCAACAATACTTGTAAGTTCTCTTTCAACCATTGCTCTTTCTTGAAAGTTGCCTGTGTCTATTACTAGACTAAGTGGTTTTATGTAATACATGTTAGAATCACATGCGATCTTATATACTTCATCATTTATTTTTTGTAACATTTTATTTTTCTCCTTTAGTGTGCGAACCAAAAATTATAAACATTATCTTTTATAGAATCTAATCTGCAAAAGCCAAACCTTTCAAATTGAATAATCTCTCCAATCTTTAAAGTATCAATATTTTTCTCTGCTGGGCCTTTTATAAGCTTATGATCTGGAAAAAAAACGCTTGCTTTAATTATTTGAGTGTCATCTTTTGGAAGATAATGTATTATCTTTTTTTCCCCAGAAAAGTTCTTAAAAGACAAATAATCTTCTGAATAAAATTTACTAGTCTTTGTTTTTGCATCATAGATGAAATTAATATTGTCCATTAGTCTTACAAGGGTTTTGTCTTTTAAAGACTCTAGGTCTTCTTTTTCTAAGAAATAACTGCCATTAGATTTGAAATCTCTTTTGCCAAGAGAAAGACTTGGATGCATTTCTAAAGAAAAATCCTTCTTTAAATCTCCTTGTACCTCAAGCTCTACAGGCTCTTTAATAAAGAAGAATCTTTTGGAAGTATCATTTAATATTCTTTTATTGTATTTGATTAAAGTATCCCAGGTTAATAATGAACCAGACGCTTTTGTTATTCCACTCTCAACTACTAATTGCTTAATTGCTTCAGGTGTAAAGCCCCTTCTCTTTAGGGCTCTAAGAGTTGGAAGAGAAGGATCATCCCAACCAATCAACTCCCCAGAATTAACTTTTTCTCTAATCACTCTACCACTTGATTCCATGCCTTCAAGATTAAATCTTGAAAACTCGTAAGTATATGTGTCATAAAGACCTAAAATTTTTCTAATATAATGATGAAGCTCACTAGCCATCTCAAACTCAACAGTTCTAAACCTGTGAGTAATATTGAAATAACCATCCATTACTGGATTTTGAAAATCATACATTGGATAAATATTATATTTGCTTCCAATCCTTGGATGAGGTTTATCTATTCTTCTAAAAATGGTTGGATCTCTCATTCTTGTGTTCTTGTGAGACATATCTATCTTTAGGCGAAGAACTGCTTTGCCCTCTGAATAGCTTGGTAGTTCTTTCCAGAATTTTAAATTTTCATCAACTGTGTGATTTCTACAAGCACATTCTTCTTTTTTATTTCTTTTCTCGCTTGCAACTTCTGCGGGACAAAAGCACATGTAGGCTTTGTCTTCTTTTATAAGCCTCTCAGCATAAGAAATAAAAAGGTCCATATAATCAGAAGCATATTGAACACCATCCCACTTAACACCAAGCCAACCAATGTCTTCAAGCATGATATCGTAAAACTCAGGAAGAACATTCTCTGGATTTGTGTCTTCAAATCTTAAGTAGAATTTACCTTTGTATTTTTCGGCTAAGAGATAATTTAATAGAATTGCTTTAGCATGACCTATGTGATAATACTTCTCTGGACTTGGAGGAAAAGCACTTATTACTTTGTCTCCTTGTTTAATATTTAGGAAAGCAAAAATATTCCTTTCTTCCTTTTCTTTTTTTTCAAAGAACTCCGGATTAAGCTTTTCAAGCTCTTGTTTTTGTTTATCTAAATCTAAAGAGTTTATTTCGGCTATAAACCTGTCCAAGATTTCGTGCAAATCTTGTTGTTTTGTTCGATATTCAGGATAGTTTGCTAGGATTGCTCCAAAAACAAACTTCTTATCTGCTTTTCCCTTATATTTAACAGCATTCTCTAAAACTAACTGTTTAATTGAATCGTTGTTTGACATATTTATCTTAATTATTTTATTACAATATAACTTTCAACTTTTGCAAGTAATGCTTTTGCTTTTGAATCTGTTTGAAAATGATTTCTTACTGGTTCTATTAATTCATTAATGTATTTAGCACTTGCTGTCTTTAGATCCATTGGATGAAGCTTTTTGTCTACAAAGTCTTTTTCAAGATCTTGGTAACTTTTGTAAACAACATTTCCTCCAAACTTTTCTGGTCTTTCAATTTTAAATTCTTTTATTTTTTCAAATATTATATATTTACAATACTCTAATACCGGATTATCTTTAACTATCCCTTCTGGACAATATGCCTTCTTGAATTTTCTATCTATTTCTTCTTTAGTGTCTGTCATAAAGATTGCAGAATCTGGATTTGATTTTGACATCTTCTTTGCAACCGCTGCTTCTGCACCTTCAAGTCCTTCTGTCTTTGGTTCAGTTAAACCCATAAGCATATGGTGATGTATTGCTACTGGCTTTTTTAAACCAAGTTTGGGGAAAGTTTCTCTTGCAAGCATATTTACTTTTCTTTGATCCATTCCAAGCTGAGCGACATCTGCTTTAAGATTCCAGATATCTGCGGCCTGCATACATGGATAAAATATTTGTGCTGCTGAAAGCTCATCTTTTTCGCTTCTTCCCATAATCTGCGAGCATCTTGTTACTCTTGCAACAGTATTTATTCTTGCAATCTTTAATACCATTAACCAATACTCTTGATTCATATTTTCAGAAGCCCATAAAAATTCTACGCCTTTCATATCCATTCCAGAAGCCTTCCAAACTTCTATAAAGTATTCTCCAACTGTTCTAATCTTTTCAATATCTCCATCCATTTTATTATTCATTAATGCAAACCAATCTGCTACCCAAAATTTAAAATGAATTCCTGCTTTTGTTAGTTTATTTACATTTATTGCCCTCATTAATCCTTGAGCAATATGTATTTTCCCAGATGGCTCAAAACCATCATATGCAATAATTGATTTATTGGTTTTTAGAAGCTCAATTAATTCGTCTTCTCCAATAATTTCTTCTCCAACTTCTTTAATTAATTCTAATCGTTCTTCAATTGTTAAAGTCATATATATCTTTCTTTATATTCTGTATTTTTCAAAAAATAATTTTATTAAATAAATTATAACTAATGCAAATATTAATTTTAAAACAAAAACACCTAATGCCAATGGAGTAAAAGA
>DAOOON010000042.1:0-4205 GCA_035387745.1 archaeon | reverse complement strand
TGGGTAGAGGATATGCTTAAAGAAAGAAAAGAAAAATGGATTTCTGTGGGAAATCAAATATTCCCGAAAGTAGAAAAATCTATAAGGCAAGACCTAGTTTATTTAAAAAATAAAAAAATGCCGGAAATTTTTGTGTTAGGGCCAGGGGAAGGCGCAGAAGTGGTTTTTATAAATGAATTATTACAGAAAAATTTACCAAAAATTGATACTTTAAGTATTACTAATCAATTGTCAAAAGAGGCAAACAAGATTATAAGAAAAGATTACTCATCCAACCCAAAAACGCTTTCAAAAAAAGATTTATTTGAGAATTTTAATCATTTAAAATTTGTTAAAAAATATGATTACATATTTACTAATATGGGCCCCCTAGAACATACTCGATTTCAAGAAATTGCAATTTTAAAACTCGCAAGCATGTTAAGGCCCGGTGGCCTTGCAAGAGTAATTCCTGCAATATCTTTAGACTGTATAAAGAATATTAAGGAATACTTAAAACAAAAAGGCAAGGAAAATGATTTGTCTTTTGAAAATAGTGTTTATGATGGTCAGTTATTAATTAAAAGGATAAAATAAATTATGCCAGCAAATGCAAGTTATGAATTTGGTGTTGCTCAAAGAAAATATGATGAAGCAAAAACAGACGAAGAGAAAGTAATAGCTCTTCAAGGTATGTTATCGACTGCGCCAACTCATAAGGGTTCTGAAAATCTGCGCAGAGACATAAGTAAAAGAATAGCAGACTTAAAAAATAAAATGGAAAAAAGAGCAGCAGCTCTTAAAAAAACAGGCCATTCAATAGGAATACGAAAAGAAGGCGCTGGTCAAGTAGTAATTATAGGCTTAGCGAATTCTGGTAAAAGTACCTTTTTAACAAAATTTACAAATGCTAAACCTGTAATTGCGCCATACCCCTTTACAACAACAAAACCAGAGATTGGCACATTAAATTATGGTGGCGCATTAATTCAATTAGTTGAGCTTCCATCTTTTCTGGAATCAAAAGAAATGGCAAATAAATTATTTTCTATTGTAAGATCTGCCGATGCCATTGTTTTTTTAGTTCCAAATAATTCTCTTGAGCAAAGAGATAAACTTATTTATCTTTTAGAGTCTCAAGACATCTATGTTACAAAGAAAAAACCAAAAATAGAATTAAACAAAAGTTCTGAACTTGGTATAACCTTTATTAACGAGCAAAATTTAGCGATGCCAAAAGAACAAGCAATCTCTCTTTTAAAAGACTCAGGCTACAGAAATCACACCGTTATTCTTGGACAAAAAACAAATACAAATGACTTATTATTGTTAATGAATCCAAGAGCAGTTTATATTCCTTCAATTTTTGTAATTATGCCTTTTTCTAAAGTAAAAGCAGATATTGATAACTATAAAAACATAAAATTTTTTGATTTCAAAGACGAAACAAAAATTACAGAAGAAATTTTTAAGATGGTAAATAAAATAATAGTCTATACAAAAAAGCCAGGGCAAAAAGCAGATTTATCAGATCCATTAGTTCTTGAAAAAGGCACAACTGTTAAGATTGCTGCAAAACAAATACACAAATCTATTTCTAAAGAACTAAAATCTGCAAAAGTTTGGGGCAGTACAAGATTTCCTGGGCAGAATGTTTCTAAGGATTATGTGCTTCAAGATAGAGACATTGTTGAGTTTGTAGCATAATCTTAGTATTTTTTCTTAAAGAAAAAGCTTTATAAAAGAAATACATATATATTATTTTAGAAAAATATATTTTATTAAGGATAATTATATTTATAATTAGAAAATCAAAAATGAGTGCTACAAAAGACAAGGTTGTAAAGTCAAATACAAGTTTAGAAGAAAGCTTATATAAGTTATTTTTGCCTCTTGCTCATCAATTAAAATCTAAAGAGCTTGATGAAAAATTAATGCAAGCAGATATACTTGAAGAACAAGAAGTTTATCTCTCCAGATATCTTTTTTATGCGATCTGTATTCCTGTCGTTTCTGTAATTCTTTTTTCTGCGTTATTATTTGCCTTTAATTATACAGAATATCTTAAGATTTTATTTATCGTGGGATTTTCATTGGTTTTTATAATACTGATTTATGCGATGGTTAATCCGTATCTTAAAGTTGGGACAAAGGCTGGAGACATAAAAAATAATTTGCCTTTAGCAATACTTAGTATGTCTAGTGTTGCAGAGTCTGGTGCGCCGCCAGAAGCAATGTTTCATACCACTTCAGTAAAGTCTGAGACTCCTCACATAAGTAGAGAGTTTGATAAAATAAATAGATATTTAGATTTAGGGTTGTCTTTACCTGAAGCAATGGATCAACTGTGTGCAAAAACTCCTTCTCCCGAGTTAAAGAAATTTTTAATGGAATTAAAATCTAATATCGAAGCAGGCGGTTCTCTACCAGAATTTATGAAAAAAAAAGCAGAGCATGCGCAGTTTACTTATAAGTTAATGCTTGATGATCTTAATAAAAAAGCAGAAACCTTTGGCGACATTTATTCTGCAATTGTAATTGCAGGGCCATTATTTTTATTTTCGTCAATTATGCTTCTAGGTATGATTGGCGGTGGTGGTGGTCTAGCTGGTCTAAGTATTGAGGCGTTATTATTGATAGGTGTGTTTGGCCTAGTGCCTTTAGTTAATATTTTCTTTATAATTATTTTACAGTTTATGTCTTAAGAGGAAAAAAATGAAATTCAGTCCAAGAATAGAGTATTTGCTTGATGCTGCAGCAAAAGGAGCAATCGGGTCACTTATACTTGGAGTATTTTTACTCAGGACAGAATTTTTTATCTTCTGTATTTTCCCAGTAATAATTGCAATAGGCATTGCTTCTATTGTTTATACTAAAAAAATAAGGTCTCTTGAAGCCAATTTATTTGTTTTTCTAGATGATCTTAAAGATCTTCTTCAAGGCGGAATGAACATAGTAACTTCTATGGAGGTTCTTTCAGAACACGACTATGGTGCATTAAATGTCTACATTAGAAGAATAACTGCACAAGTTAAGATAGGTGTGCCTTTTGAAACTTCGTTGGTTGAAGTTTTTGCAGAAATAGACAGTCCAATGTTTAATAAGATTGCAAATGTTATTGCAGAGACTATGAAGTACGGTGGCAATCTTATAAAGATATTTAGTGCTGTATCAAACTATGTAAAATTAATTGATGAGATGGGAGAAGAAAGAAGATCTAAAACATTTTCTACAGTTTTTTCTTCTTATTTTATGTTTTTTATTTTTATTGCAATTATATTAACAATACAGATTGTATTTTTGCCAATGTTAAAATCAAACGATATAAATACGTCTGGAGCATCAATAGAGGACATTCCATTTAATGCATATTTTTTGTATCTTTTGATAATTCAAGCAAGTTTTGCTGGCCCAATAATTGGAAAGATTTCTGAGGGTAACGCAATGGCTGGTATTAAGCATTCTATAATATTATTAGTAATATCTGTGCCAATCTATGTGATTGTTTCAATGGTGTTTGTTAAATAAGTTAGATTTATATAAATATGTGAAATATATATTAATAGGATAAAATATGTTAAAATCAAAAATTTATAAAAAAGGAGTTTCTCCTCTTATAGCTACAATTCTATTAGTTGCAGTATCTTTATCTCTTGCAGGAATCTTATATTCTTGGGCTTCTCAAAATGCAGGTAATACAGTTTCAAGCGTTACAGAAACTCAACAGCAATGGACAAACTGTACAGCCATTAATTTGTTCATAGAAGAAGGTTGTAACTATGATACAAATACTGGTATTAGTCTTATTTTAAGTGATCATTCTAGTGTTGATATAGACGAAAACCTAGAAATTAGTGTTACAGACACAAACAACTTAATAAAAGCCACAAGCTTTGCTCCAAATTTTCAAGGAGGGGCAATGGCAATTAATAGCAGCGTATTTTCTGATCCTGACGCGCTTGATGGCTTAGGTCAAATACAAAGAGTTTATGTTTTTGTTAAAAGCTGTCCTGACAGAAAAGCGACAACCATGAGTTGTGATTAAATTAGATTTTATTTATGAAAAAATTAAAAGCACTTAATGTTTTGGTTACTACTGTTTTGTTAGTAGTTATTTCTGTTTCTTTAATTATGATTCTATTGGCTTGGGGTAGAAACTTTACAACAACTGGTGTAAATACAGCAAATGAATTGGTTAATCAAAAATGTGATAAAGCAACAATTCA
>DAOOON010000041.1:0-4615 GCA_035387745.1 archaeon | reverse complement strand
CCACACACTTAAAAAGCCTTTGATTCTTAATATATAGTATTCTCTATGGAATAAGTTCTGGTAATAGATTTAACTTTTTAGTTTAGAGCGTGGTAAAAGATGGCAGAGAATATATTCTATAATTTTTTAAATGAAAATTCGGTTTTTACTGATAAGTCTAAAATTTCTCCGCATTATGCTCCTGAAAAATTGCCTTTTAGAGACCATCAGATAAAGGATTTGTCTTTATGGCTTTCTCCTGTTCTAAAAAAAGCAAAGCCACATAATGTTTTTGTTTATGGTAAAGTTGGAACAGGAAAAACAACTGTTGTAAGACACGTTATTTCTCAGCTTGAACTTTTTTCCAAAGATCAGCATCTACCCTTAGTAACGGTTTATCTAAATTGTAGAAATTATCAAACAAAATATACTGTTCTAGTATACTGCGTTCAATTATTTTATCCTGACCAAAATTTCTTTGGTTATTCTAGGTCTTTTATATATGATAAGTTTTTAACATACATTAAAGAGAATAAAATTAATTTTGTTGTGGTCCTTGACGAGATTGATAAAATCAAGGATAAAGAGATTGATGATCTTATTTATACTTTAACAAGAGCAAACGACGAGCTTGAAGGGGGGTCTGTTTCAATTATTGGTATTTCAAACAATCTTTTTTTCAAGAATAACCTTGACTCAAGAACAAAAAGTTCTCTCTGTGAGCAAGAGGCAGTTTATCCGCCTTATAATGCTGAAGAATTAAGGGATATCTTAACTCAAAGAATAGATATTGCTTTTAAAAAAGAGGTTGTCAGCGCTTCAGCAATAAATGCAGCAGCGGCAATTGCTGCAAAGGAGTCAGGAGATGCCAGACGTGCAGTCATGTTACTTCTTAGAGCAGGAGAGATTTCTGATCTAAATGGTAACACAAAAGTCACAGACAAAGAGGTCTACGAAGCTAAAGAAAAAGTTGAGCAAGAGGTTATGAAAAGCATGGTCTTAACTCTTCCTGTTCAGTTACAGTTAGTACTTCTTGCAATTGCTCAAGGTTCTCTTAAGCCTAAAGGCATCTTAGGCGTAACTGGTCAATCCATGGATTCAAATATTTTATATTCTGGAGAAATCTATGACAAGTATTGTACTCTTTGCGAGAAATATTCTGAAAAAGCTGTAACCATAAGATGGTTTAGAGAATATATTACTGAACTTGAAACCTATGGTTTTATTTCTACAACAATCTCTGGTAAAGGCGTTAAAGGTAATACGACGTTAATAAGACTAGGAATTGATGCGCAAACAATTATTGATCTTTTAAAGCAAGAGTTTTCGGAATAGTTGTGCCAATTGGAACAATTACTTCCATTTATATATCTTTTTTTGCATATATTATTTGTGACTAGTTATGGATGATTCTAAAAAGATTCTAGACCCAATAAGAATTAAGATTTTGTCAGCTATGAGAAAGCAAGGCGTGTTAGTACCTAATATTAGACAATTAAAGAAGCACACAGGTTTTCACAGAGCAACAATTAAGTCTTCAATTGATTTAATGGAAAAGCAAGGATTAATCAAACAATATATTCCTTCGCTTAATTCTAGTGTTGCAGGTTATGGCTTAAGGGTTTGGACTTTTGTTCAAATGGATATATCTAATGAAAAGCTTACAAATAATCTTAAAAAAATAGTAACTACAATTCCAAATATTTATCATTGTTCTGAAGTAATAACAGAAAAAGGCTATAATATTGCGATTGGTTATTTGGCAAAGAATGTCGAGGATTATTATAATAATATTCAAAGAAAGTATTTTTTAAATTATCCAGAAATCTATAATAATATAAAAGAAAGAACAGTATTTTATTTGTCTGAACCAACCTATGTTCAGAAAAGCCACAGTAGTGCATTAATTGATATTTTAGAAAGAGAGCAAGGACTAGAATAAAATGGAAATAGAAATAAACTACGAGTTATCTGCAGGGAAGAATGCAGAAAACAAATATAAAGGCAGAAATCGTTATTTAGAAAAGATCAAAGGAATAGACAAAGCATTAGAGATAACCAAAAAGAAAATGACTTTACTTGAAAAAGAAAAAGCAAATAAACCAAAGCTTGAAATTTCTAAAAAAGAAGAAAGAAACAAAGAGTGGTTTGAAAAGTTTAAGTGGTTTTACAGCACGAATGGTTTTCTAGTATTGGCAGGAAGAGATGCAAAGAACAACGAGCAGCTTGTAAAAAAGCATTTTGCAATTACTGATCTTTATTTTCACGCAGACATTCATGGCGCGCCACATACCTTATTATTAAATCCAGATAAAAGAGAAATTAAAGAAATAGACAAAGAAGAAGCTGCAAATTTTGCAGCAATCCATTCTTCTGCTTGGGGCAGTGGCACCTATACTGTTGACGTCTATTCTGTTGGTTATGGCCAGGTTACTAAAACTGCAGGTAGTGGTGAGTCTCTTGGAACCGGCGCATTTGTTATTAGAGGCAAAAGAGACTATTATAAAAAAATTGATTTAAAGATTGGTGTTGGCTTTGATAGCAAAAGAAAAGTTGTAATTGCTGGGCCAGTCTCTGCAATATCTTTTGTAAGTAAAGATATCTTTACTTTAGTTCCAGGAAAAACAAAGAAATCAGATATATGTAAAGAACTAAAAGAAAAATTTTCGAAAAAAGGTATTGCTGTTTCTGTTGATGATTTGATGTCTAATCTTCCTCCAGGCGATTGTGAAATAAAATAAAAGAGGTAAATAACTATGGGAGCGACTCCAAAAACTAATTTTAGAAGACTAACATCCAGGCCAATTCTAAAAGTTAATAAAATTAAAAAAAGAAAATTAGAAAATACCAGACGCAAATAAGAACACTAAAGGTATAGCAATTAATATCCCCCAGACTAGTGGATTCCATCTTATTATTTTTGCGCCATCAAGTGGTCCAAAAGGTATCAAATTAAAGAACGCAATCCAGACGTTAATGAATAATCCGTAACTAACAATTAAAATTGGGGCCCCGAATAACGCTGCAATAAAAAATAGTAACGCCATAATTAGATTTGTTGCAGGGCCAGCAAGAGAAATTATTCCGTCTTCTTTAATATTATGTTGTTTACCAAAAATATAAACTGCTCCAGGAGCCACAAAAACAACTCCAAGTAATCCTGCAAGAGCAACACCTGCGATTAAAAACACCGGCCACATAATAAATCTGCCGTGTGCCCCAAGGTGTATTCCCATATATTTGTGTGCAAGCTCGTGGAATATAAAAGACGTGGAAGTGATTATTAGGCTCAATCCAAATTTTGTAAAGAAATCTGCCCAAGTAAAATTAAATTGTTTTGTGGTAAGATAATCTAAAAGGCTATAGTTACCAAGAACTATTGTAAAACATAGAGATATTGCAAGCCATGCAATTAATAGGTCATAAATTTCAGAGTTCTTTTTTATCATATATTTTCCCTTTTATCTTCTTAAAAAAACTTTATTAAAATTATTATTTATTTTTTCTTTAAGATATTCTAAATCAATATTATTTTCTTTTGCAAATATTTCATAGGATTTTTTTATGTCTGTGATTTCAAGAGGTTTTCCATCATAAGAGATTGGATAATCTGTTTCTATAAAAATATGATTTAAATGTTCTTTAATATTAGGTATGCTTGGTTTATTAAATCTAAGCGTTAGATAATAGTCCCTATCAAGTGCTGTTTGTATTTCTTTTTCATTTCCACTAAACCAGTGAAGGATTATTGGAAATCCAGAATATCCTGAAAGCACATCAAGAACTGCCTTTGTTGCATATCTAGAGTGTATGATTACTGGCAAGTTTCTTTCTTTAGCAATCTCTAGCTGTTTTTCAAAAACAATTTTTTGTTCTTTTCTAATTTCTAAATCTTTAGTTATTTTATAATCTAGGCCAATCTCTCCAATTGCAAGAATATTTTTGGAGTTTTCAAATATTATTTTAAGATAATTAAGGGAATCCTTTAGTCCAACTTTAACAACAACATCAGGATATAACCCATATGCAAAGTAAAGCCCGGGGATGTTTTCTTTTCTTAGGCGTTCAAGTTTTCTGTAGCTCTCTATGTCTACGTTGTTTGCGATTGCAATCATTTCTTCTTTAGAGAATGTTTCTTTTAGGCATTCTAAAGATAATTCATCATAGTGGCAGTGAATGTCTATGAATTTTAAATCTTTATTCTCCATATATAATATATGACTATACTTAATTTTAAACAATATAGTTTAGATATTCCTGCAAGAGTGTATTTGCCAAGCGACGATACTGATCTAATGATAGAGGTTTTAGATGCAGAAATAATAAAATCAAACAAAACATTTGATTCGGCAATAGAACTGGGTTCAGGTAACGGTTTTTTAAGTTTAGAGATTTATGATAATGTTAAAGAGATAATATCTACAGATATTAATCCAATAGTTATTGATTATCTTTTGAATGTCAAAGAACAATATAATCTAGAGAAACAAAAAATAACCTATTCTAATCTTTTTGATTCTATAGATGAGAAAAAGAAATTTGATTTAATAATCTTTAACCCCCCGTATGTGCCATCAGAAGAGATATTAAGCGAAGACGATGATGAGATAAACGGCTACGACCTGGCAGTTAATGG
>DAOOON010000040.1:0-4753 GCA_035387745.1 archaeon | reverse complement strand
AATAAGAAAAAGAAAAAGTTAGTTAAGGCTAACTTTTGTTTTATCTTCTGTGTCAAAGTTATAGGTTGATATCTGGTTGTCTGAAATTGTGTATAGCTCGTCTCCGATATATAAGGATCTTAGAATACCACTATACCAACTATTGTTTCCGCCATGCTTTATAATTTCTTTTTCAACTATATCGTCGTCCTTTAACTCTAGAACATAGAAATTCATTCCTGGACCTCTTGTATTGTAATATTCTGTTACTGGTATAACAATTAAGTTTTCTTTTTCTATGTATAGGAAAGCCTTATGGTCGTTTTGTATCGGTGTGTAGGAGTTGTCTGTGTCAACAACATAGGTTGCTACTTCTTTTGGATCCTCATAATCTGAGACATCAAATAATGAGACCTTTACACCTGTTTGAGAAACTCCACCCCACTGTGTGGCTTTTGTGTTTTGACCGACGCCAAGTATTAAAGTATCGCTTATTGGATGTAAGTAACTACTGTATCCTGGAATCTTTAGATAACCTAAGACTCCAGGATTTTTTCTGTCGCTTAAGTCTATAACAAAGAAAGGATCCATTTGTCTAAAGGTTACTAAGAACACTTTATCTCCCATAAACCTTACACTATAGATGCTTTCATCTTCTGCAAGACCGTCAAGAGTTGAATATTCTTTTAGAGAAGAATCAAGAATAACTATTCCGTTCTCGTTTTTGTAATTTTCATTTCTATAAGTTATTGCTACTCTTAAATAACCATCTTTGTCTTCATCTAAAGAAAATTGATTTAGAAGATTTCCTTGGACAGAACCTGTTGTTATATCTCCAAACTTACCATCTGATTTTAGTTCTATCTTATTGATATAAGTCTTCTCTCTTTCTCTTTGCTTATTTTGATAATATTTTTCTGTTTCTTCTTGAATGTCATTATATAGTTCTTCTTTTTCTTTTTCATCTAATGTTTCATAATATTTATTTAGAATTTCTAATATTTTTTCAGAATCATCTATATTCTCTTTTATCTCATTTTCTACAGAACTTGGATAGACGTCTTTGTAGATTTCTTTAAAGACTTCCATATTGTTATTATAGAAACCATACCATCTCCAACCCCAGTATTGGTTTTCTTTGTGAGCAATGTAAAGATTGTCTTCACTCATGTAGATTGTGCTAGAATAATCTAGTAAAAGATCTAAAGAATCAATTACAGAATCAGATGCTTCTGAATACTTTAATGTAGTAACTGTGTACATGTTTGTGTTTTCAGGAGTTCCGTCTTTTGGCATAATTATTGTTCTATCAAGACTTGAAACTTTTCCTGCTTTTGTTTCTATTATTGGGTTTATTATTACGTCGTCTAATAATATTGGATTGTTATAATAGAAATTATAATTATTTGTTATAAGATAGACATAGCCTTCCTTTAGTCTTGATTGGTAATAGATTCCATCAATTTCTATTTTACTTAACTCTTCTAGACTATCTTCTTTAATTTCATAAGTTGTTACTACTGTTGTTGGAATAGATAATCTTTGAGGATAAAGTAAAGAATTATCAAATTTTGACTCTGTATGGTATTTTGTGGTTACTAAATATAATAGATCTTCGTCTAGTAATATTGTTTGAATTGTTTCTTCGGGGTTTGTATAATATTGATAATTAGTTATTTCTTTTGATATCTCTAAATCATATATGTCATCAAGTGGTGGATTTACATTATTTATAACTATTAATTTATGGGTTTTACCAATAAATATCTTTTCTCCATTTGTCTTAACAATGTCTCCTTCATCAATACCTTTTACTTGAACATTTGTTCCAGAATAGTCTGAAGAACCATTTGTTACTGTTGAATCAGAACTCTCCATTGCTGTTGGAGCTGCTGCTTCATTCATTACTGCCGAGTCTACAGAAAGCATTTTTGTTTCTCTGCCCCCGCTTGAACCTGTTGAGCCTTGCTGTAAAAGAAGCAATAGGTTTTCTTTAGTTAATACTAAGAAATCAGAGCCTTTAAAAGAAGCTGGCTGTGTTTGGGTTGTTGTGTTGTTTGTTGTTATATTTGTTGTTGGAGTATTGGTATTTGGGCCAGTTGTTACTGGTGCCTGCTTATTGGTATTTGCGCCAATAAAGAAAGCAGCAATCACACCAACTAATAATATTCCTATTACTATATAGAGAATTGAATTTTTATTTTTCATATATTTTCCACCATTTTTAATTTTATATTAAGTATAGATAAATAATAGATACAAATACATTATAAAAGGGTTTTATTATTTAGGTTTTTACCTAAAGAAAGAAAAAAGAAAAAAGAAATTGCTCTTTTAGAATTTTATGTGAGCAATCTTAACAATTACAAAGATTGAAACAATCAACGCTGCTGGACCTACAAAACTTGCAAAGTTAATTACTAGGTTTTGTAGAAAGCCGCCAATTGCAGGTAACTCTCCAAGTGGTGTTGCACTTGTTGCAATCAGAACAATTGAAGCTAGCAAAAACTGATTTGTGTCTTTGTCTTTAATATTTAAAAAACCAACAATTAAACCTAGAAGTAACAAGGTTATTGTTATCCAGACTGCTGGTGAAAGAAAAGCAAAAATAATACACAGAAATAAACCTATTAGAAAGGCAATTCCTCCAAGTCTTTGAATACTCATTTTTAAAACCCCCAAAATTTAATATAAATATTAATATATGAAATAAAAATGTTTTTAAATAAGTTTTATTTTCAAAAATAGGCAGAAAAGAGAAAAGAATCGAAAATCTCTTTCTCTTTTGTTTTTTATAACTATTAATTACTTTAGGCAGAAAAAAGGAAGGAAAAGTTCTTTTTGTAGTTTTTCTTTATTACCAAATTCTTAGATTGGGGGTCTAAAAAATCTATTTTTCCACTTTTTAATTTATTTTACTACAAAATAAACCTTTCTTCCAGAGTTGACTTTTTGTAAGTAATTTGCTTTTACTAGGTTATTTAATCTCTGACTTGCAGCATTTGTTCCTTTGTAACCAAACATTTCTTTGATTTCTTCAGCATCAGCTTTTCCGTGCTCCTTAATATAGCTGATAATCCTATCGTCTGTTTCTGGCAAAAGGACAATTTCTAGGTTTTTGTTTGTGTTTTCTTTGGTTTGTATGGATGTTTGTAGTTTATCGTATTTCTCTTGAATCTCTTTTAGGATTCTATTAGTTTCTTTTCTTTCCTCTAGTAACTTAAATACTAGAACTGAAAGAACTAATGGATCCTGAGTCTTTTCCTGAATTGCCATTAAGTCAGATAACCCTAACTCCTTGAATTGATTTCCTAACAACTGCTCAAGGAATATTCTTTTAGTATCTGTTGTGTCATTATTTGTCATAGTATATCATGATATAGTCATGACTTTGTTTTAAAAGGATCGCTTTCAATTTTTTTAGAAAAAGAGAGATTTTGGTTAGATTTCCTAACCAAGGGGGGTTTTTTAGCAAAAATTGCTTGATTTTTAGCAAATTTTGCGTTTTTTAGCAAAAATTTAGTATTTATAGTCCAATTTTGTTTCTTGCTAAGTATATTGTACAAACAACGCAAGCCGTTAGTACTCCTGAGAATTCCAGAACATCCAAAAGCATCATATCTACCACCAATTTCCGTATTATTTATATATTTCAGTAGTAGTGTGTATAGATTATGTTAATAAAAGATTGTGTTTGTTTTTTGTAAAATAAAGGCCTAAACAGTTAAAAAAACAAATCCTAGAAAACCCTTGACTCTCTTCTTGGCAGCCTAAAGCCATAACTTCTAGTTTTCTCTAGTATCTTATTTGTAATAAGATCTATTTCTTGAACCGTCAAGCGGCTTCTGATGTCAGCCTCTATTAAAACTGAAGGGTAGGTGTACTTTTGATTAAAAGAAGATATCTCAGACACCATTTTAACAAGCTTGTCTGTGTAGTCTTTTAGAGATAGACCAAACTCCTTGTAATACACAAACTCCAAACGAAGAGGATAGTCGTTATCTGAAAGCTTCAAGTAACAACAATAGAGATTATCTCTTATCTCTTCAGGGAAATCACTTAAGATTGGATGAGATTTAAGATCCTTGGAATATTTAAAAACACAAGTTCTTTGGTTTTTAGAAACTAAAGAAAAAACAAGAAATGCATCAAATAACTCAAAATCTAAATTCTGATCATTAAATATTTCATCTTTTAAGATTGAAAAGAAACGATTGGCTCTACAGTCTTCAATTGTTCCTGCTAAGAAAATCTTTTTGTTTCTTGCCTCTTTGTAAACTTCTAAAAACCTTGAAAGCAAATGCTCGTATTTCTTTTTCTGTGGACAATCCTTTGTTGGCTTGTTGATGTATTGAGGAATGATTGAGCCGTCAAATAATATAAGGTCAAGGGTTTTTTCAGTTTGTCCAAGAATTAGTGAGGAAATCTCTAGTTCTTTTTCCAGTCTTGAAATTGAAGTATTCCACATGATTTCTTCAAGCTCAAGAGAAGAACTAGAAAGATAAGGCTTGGGGAGATTATACATCTTTGGGAAATATTTATAGTCTTTTAATTCTCCATTCTGGTAATCAAAGAACATTCCGCATTCTTTTATGATTGTAATGTTTGCAAAATTTAGTTGCTTTGACACAAACCCTGAATCAACGCCTGCAACTTTAAGAGAAAAGTTTCTATCATAAGAAATATTTTCAATAAGTTTTTCTTCAGAATTATAAGGATTAGTAATTTCAGAAATATTAAGAGAACGAAGCCTAGAAATAAAGACTTGGTTCTT
>DAOOON010000039.1:0-4938 GCA_035387745.1 archaeon | reverse complement strand
TAACTTCTTCAAGTATTATCTTTTCTATTTTGATTGTGTCTGTCATTGTGGATTTTGCAAGCTCTGTCGCAATCTTTAATTTGTCTTGGCTGTTACTATAGATTGTAAAGATTAGCTCTCCAGGATTAATCTTTTCTCCAACTTCCTTGTTTAGAATTATCCCTGCAAGCTTGTCGTGTGGAGCACCAGAGGTTCTTGCAATCCTTGTAAGATTAGAAACATTCATTCCAACAATCTTTCCCCCATCTGTTGCTAAGATTTCTTGCTTAAAATTTGCATATGGTATTTCTTCTGAAGAAAATATCTTGCCATTCTGTGCTTTTAACATTTCTTTAAATTTACTTAAAGCTTTACCTGATTTTAGTGTGTCTTTAGCCAAATCATAGCCTTTACCTGGCTCGATTCTTTCAACAAGCTCAAGAAGGCAGCCCGCTATCTCACAAGACTTTTCTGCAAAGTTATCAAAGTATTTGTTTTCCAGAACTTCAAGTGCGCCTTTTGCTTCAAGAGCAGCACCAAAATATCTGCCGCAAGGTACTTCTCCATTTGTTAGAACAACTTTTGATTTTATACCAATCTCTTTACATATTCTTGAAAACTTATTAGCCCACCGCTCTCCGTCTTCTTTGTTTCTTACTTTTACTGTTGGGCCTATTGGTATATCAATAATAAGATGTGTTGCTGAAACGCTTTTCTTTTTTGAAAGAACAGAAGCAATGACTAGGCCTTCAGGGTCTAGTCCTAGACTATGCCTAATTTTAATCATCTTATCATCGGCTGGACAAAGATCAACCTTACCATTCCAAGCAACCATTCCTCCAACTGAAGAAACCATTTTCTTAATGTCTTTAATATCAAAAGAAACATCTGCTAGAACTTCCATACAGTCTGCTGTTCCTGCTGCTGAACTTATTGACCTTGAAGCGGTCTTTGGCATAACGTAGCCTAGAGATGTAATGATTGGAGTAACAATCATAGAAACTCTACCGTTTATTCCACCAATTGAGTGCTTATCAAGAACCTGTTGCACATTAAATTCTATTACATTGCCAGTGGCTGTCATTGCTTTACAAACGTTTGTGGTTTCTTCAAGATTTATTCCATTAATTGTAACTGCAGTTAAAAATGCAGAAATCTCAATATCTGATAATCTATTATCAACAATATCATTAATTATTTCTGTAATTTCCTCTTCTGTTAAAGGATTATTTCTTATTTTTTTAACTATGTGATGAACAGAAGACGGAGATGGTACGACTTCTACTTCAACTTTGTCTCCAGTTTTTAGTTTTGTAACGCCAGTTACGTCTTTATAAATACCAATAGTATCTTCATCAATCATCGAGTCTGTAATATCCAGAATAAATATTTTTGTTGTGCCATTAAATTTAATCTCTACGCGATTCTGTGTTACTGCTAGAAGATCACTTGCAGTTTTACTGTGAAGTAAAGCAATCGGCTTATCTGCATCAATATCTAAAATCTTAACAGTTAGTTTTTTTTTATATGACATAAATTATTCCTATTTAAAAGAATCAACAAATGCTTTTAGCATTACTTTTGGAAGAGCGCCAGTCTTTTGTGCAACTAGCTTTCCTTCTTTAAAAATTAGAATTGATGGAATTGACATAACACCGTATTTCTCTGAAGTTACTGGTGCTTGGTCAATGTTTATCTTTGCGCAAGACACATCTTTGTTTTCTTTTGCGTATTCTTCATAAGTTCCTGAAAACATACGACATGGCCCACACCATTCTGCCCAGAAATCCACCACAATAAATTTGTTCTTTTTAATTTCTTCATCAAAATTCTTGTCTGTTAGATGTAAAATACTTTCACTCATTTATTTTCCCCCTATATTAAACCAATTAAAATATATGCTAAACCTAAAACAAAACAGAAATAAGAAAATTCCAGTTTTCTTGCAATCTTCATCAAGATATCAATGGTTATAAATCCAAAAATAAAGGCCATAGCTACTGAAACTAAAATCAAAGGGTTAAATATAAAACCATTAATTACTAGTAACCCGATTTCTGCTATTAAAATTGTAGGAATAGATAATAAAAAACTATACTTGAAAGCAATTTCTGGATTGTGCCCTTGAAACAAGAACATACTAGTTGTTATTCCAGATCTACTAACCCCTGGGATAACAGAAAGACCTTGTGCTCCTCCAACCCAGAATGCGTCTTTTGTTGTAAATTTAGGAATTGCTTCTCTTGCTTTATTTATTTTTATTTGTAATAGCCCAGTAATTATTAAAAGCACACCAATTGCAATAGTTAAAATACCAACCATCTCTGCAGTTACATTTTGTCTAACTAAAAAATATATTGGAACGCCAATAAGCAAAGTAAAGAAAACAGAAACTAAAATAAATCTAGAAACTTGAGTGGTATTATCAAATTTTATGTTTTTTTTTAATTTAAAAAGATTAGAATAATTTGTTTTTGTAAATAGTTCTTTTATGTCTTTCCAAAAATATACTAAAGCTGCAAGAACAGTTCCAAGATGTAAAAATATAGACATATCAATTGCTAGTTGTGGCGCAACTTTAAACATATTCATTAAAACAACTACAGAAATGCCTTGAGAACTAACTGGTAACCACTCAAAGATTCCTTGAATAACACCTAAAAGAATATATGCAATTAAATCCATAATTTTTCACTAATCCCCTAGTAAAATTATAATACAAAACAAATATAAAGCTTTAAACATATATAATATTTATAAAAGGTTTAAAAAAAGATATTATAATGAACAAAATCAATCACATATTGTTTGCAAGCATTCTGTTTGTAATATTTTATATGTTCTTTGCAGACATACTTAAAATTACCGGACCAAACACCTTTGCGGCATATGTTATTTGTGCATTATATTCTTTAATACCAGATTTAGATCTTAAAAGTTCCTGGATAAAGGGACAATTTAATCAGTTTGTGCTCTATGCTATTGTTATTCTTGGAATAATCTATTTGTTTGTAACTCCAGAAACAACAATATTAATAATAATTGGAATACTTGTATTGTTTGCTTTGCTTTTATTCTTAATGAAGCATAGAGATGTTTTACACACGCCTCTTATTGGAGTATTATTTGCTATACCTTTATTATTTATTAATTATCCAGGCATTGCATATTTCTTATCTGGATGTATTGGAATACTTTCTCATTGGTTACTGGATAAGATTACTTAAGAACTATTTCTAGAAAAAAGAATTAATAATATTAAAATTATAAGAATAATAAAAAGAACATAAGTAAAATTACTAGACTTCGCTTTTGAAAAACTTAAAAACCCAGTTACTGATTTTGCTGTTTCTGTAATCGAAACGCTTTGGTTTTGATTGTCTTCTGTTTCTTTAGAAATATTATAACTAGTATATCTTAACTTAATCTCTGGTAGTTCTTGAGAAACATAAGCATTGAAAAGCTTACAAGAAATATAATAATCTCCTGACTTTAAATCCTTTGCTTTAGAATCAATTGCTAGCTTTATATCTGTTCTTTCTGGACTTTGATATTGTTGCTCAACTACTATTGCTTGGTTACTTGTAAAGCAAGATAGTGCTAGAGGAGAATTATCTTCTGTTTTTGTGTATATAGAAATTATATCATAATCTTTTAAACCATTAATTACTGCTATTGTTCTTGAAATTGAATAACCAGCATATCTTGGTTCAGAATGTGTCTTTGTATATTCATAATAGTTATTGGAATTGTTTGGTATAATTTTTAGATATAGAACTTTAGTGAATAAAAGGTTATTGTAGATATCAAAGACTTCTGACTTAATTTGAAGATTTTTAATTTCAGTTAATTGTTTTGTATTAAGATAAATAGTTTCTGTATTTGAAAAGTTGTTTGTAAATAATATTTCAGTGTTTGATAGTTGTATGTCTAGGCCTTCTGAGTTTGGTAAAACTTTATAGCTATAAACTATCTTTCCGTCTTTTAGTTCTTCTGATTTAAAATCATAATTTACACTAAAGCTTATTTCTCTTGTTGAGTAATTAGAAACATAATAGTTGTTTTGTGAAGAATCTGCAGGCGTTATTATGCTAGTACTTGCAAAAATAAACGGAGTTATAAGTGCAGAAACTATAATTACCATAACAAAAACAGATAGTTTGTTCATTATATAATTCTAGGCAGTTAATCCTTATAAAGGTATGGATTCCCCCAGAAATTAATGAAATTAATTTTTTAAGCAATCTCCATCTTGACAATAATATCCGGTTAAACAATCATTATCATAGATACAAGAATAAGCCATATTTGAACAACAAGACGGATTTTCTAGTGGGCAATTAACGGTTATTTCTTTTTGTATGAAATATAATGTATCTAAATTTTGATCAATATTTTTTAAATCTTTTTCGTCTCGTATTCCCCTACATTTTTCAGTAGCTAATAATTTATCAACACTATTACAATCATAAACTGAAAGATAATATATATAGTTTCCATCACAATCATATTTCTCTGATATAATTGTTTTAAATATTGAATCTAAGTTGCCTCTATATTTTCCATAGGATTTTTTTACAAGCCCTTCTTTAGTTTTTCCAAATAAAACCAATACGTCTAATGGGTTTTTATCTTTATAATCTACAAAATAATAAGCATTCTCTGGAGTTTCTCCTACAGTAAATGCGTCTTTTGTAAAATTTATTTCTACTTGTATTTCATTATTTAAGACTATTTCATTTTCAAAATTAGAATCTTCGTTTTTTTCTGAGATTAATTCTTGATTAGATTCTTCATTATTTTCTATATTATTTAAATTTATTTTATTTACTCTAGTTTTATAAAAATAAAAAATACCTCCTATTATAATAATCCCTAAAATTACTAAAGAAATTATAGTTTTTTTATTCATTTAATCACCTTTAAATTTATATAAATAATTAGGACAATAGCTTTATA
>DAOOON010000038.1:0-5275 GCA_035387745.1 archaeon | reverse complement strand
GGTGGTGGGATTCATTACTTCACACCTTCTCTGGATTTGCTTTGGGCCTTGTAGTTTTTGGCGCAATGTATGTCTTGTATAAGACGCAAAAGATAAAGACTAGTGCAATCTTTATTGCTTTTATTATTTTTAGTATAACAATGACTGCAGGAGTAATCTGGGAAATATATGAATACAGCTATGATAACATTGCTGGAGGAAATATGCAAAGAGCAAGAAATCTTTGCCCAGAAACTGGTTTTTGCGATTCTCGTCTAGGATTAATGGACACCATGAAGGATTTTTTGCTTAATGGTATTGGCGCAATCTTTGCTTCAATCTTAGGTTATATCTATCTAAAAAAAGGCGAACATTTTCTTCTGAATGGAATGATTAAAAGATTTGTAGAAAACAATCCTAAGTTATTCTATAAATAAATTTTATATTTCTTTTAAGATATATTCTTTTGTTCCAAGACCAATGCTTTCTGCATAATCAAAGGTCTTTTCTCCACCAAATATTTTTTTATTTTCTTTTTTGTTTAAAAAATCATAACAAGCTTTATCAAGAGCAACAGGATCAGTTCCTGCAAGAATGCCTATGTCTTTTGCCACAATCTTTGTGTGAGACATACAGTCGCAGTTGTCTGTAATGTTTAGTAAAAAGTTAATATAGATAATTTTAACATCCTTGTTTGCCTTTGTTGCAGCTAAAGCATACTCGCAAAGCTTTTCTTCAAAGGTTCCTGGAAGAGTAGATATCCAATTAACAGTACAAGCATGATGTGGACAAATAGAAATACATTTTGCACAGCCAATACATTTCTTTGTGTCAATGTGAGGAATTAATCCAATAGTTATAGCATTAACAGGACAATTCTGTTCACAGAGATGGCATTTTTTACATTTTAGTGGATTAATAATTGGCTTAGAGTTAGAATGCATTGCAAGTTTTCCTGCTCTTGCAGCAAAACCCATACCTAGATTTTTTATTGCTCCACCAAAACCTGAAAGTCCATGTCCTTTAAAATGAGAAATAACTATTAATTGATTAAAATCACCATAGGCTTTTCCAACTTTACATTTCTGAAAATGCTTTTTATTAATTTCTACTTCTATAAACTCTTCTCCAACTTCTCCATCTGCAATAATTATTGGAAGATTAGTAAAGCCGTGTTCTCTTGCTAGTTGTATGTGACTATCTTTAGAGGTTCTTTTGCTTTTGTATAAAACATTTGTTTCAATGTAAGCCGGACTGCCTCTATTTAGTTTAATATAATTGATTAGTTTTTCATAATTCTTTGGAGAAATAAAAGTTTTGTTTCCTTCTTCTCCAAAATGCACTTTGATCGCTAAGTTTCCTGTAAACCCTGGATTAATTTTTTTAAATAATTCAAGAACAGTTTTATTAATCTCTTCTGTATTTGAATAACTATTAATTGCTTTAAAATATATTTCTGACATAACTTACCACTATAATATAGATTACAAATAATATTATAAAATAATTGATTCATAAATAATTGTGATTATATATGACAATTACTAAAATTAAAAATGTTACAAAATCTGTAGAAAACTATTATGATAAATCTACAGAATATGAGTGGAATAGACTTGTAAGAGATAAATATCATAAACTAGAATGGGATACCACTCAAATATTCCTTAAAAAACATCTTCCAAAGAAAGGATTAATACTTGATGCAGGAGCTGGTCC
Source organism: archaeon (assembly GCA_035387745.1). Classification (GTDB taxonomy): domain Archaea; phylum Iainarchaeota; class Iainarchaeia; order Iainarchaeales; family CSSED10-239; genus JAKQTP01. Next base: position 3,577 of record DAOOON010000038.1, on the reverse strand, counting down.
TGGAAGATATACTGTTGACTTAGCAAAAAAAGGTTATGATATTATTCTCTTAGATTATTCTAAAGGAAATGTAGAACTTGCAAAAATTAAAGTTAAAGAAGCAAAACAAGAAAAGAAAGTTAAAGATTTTATACAAGGAACAATTGTAAATCTCTCTCAATTTAAAGACAATTCCTTTGATGCAGTAATCTGCCTTGGAGGGCCATTATCTCATGTTGAAAAAAAAAGATAGACAAAAAGCAGTTAATGAACTTATACGGGTTGCAAAGAAGAATGCACCAATATTTGTTTCAGTTATGGGAAAATATGCTATACTTCTTAGTGCAATAAAAAGATGGCCTAATGAAGTTAAAGATACTGTTAATTTTAAAAGATTATCAATAGATGGAGACGACTATAATTGGGGATCTATTAAAAGCTCTGAAAAAAACAAATCTTTCTGCCATTTCTTTACAGTTGATGAACTAGAAAAATTATTTCCAAAAAATAAAACAAAGTTATTAGAAACTGTTGGCCTTGAAGGATTTGCTTCTGCTCAAGAGAAAGAATTTGCTGAATTAAAAGATAAGACTATACAAAAGAATTGGCTAGAAGCACACAACTTACTTTGTACAACAAGAACTGCAGCAGATATTTCAAGTCATATGCTAATTATTGTTAAAAAGAAATAAAGATTATTTTATCTTTATTTCATTTTGTTTCTTTTCGCAGTAATGGCACTTTAGGGTTACTTTACTTTTGTCAAGGCAATAGAATTTACTGCTAATTTTCTCGTTATTGCTTATACAGTAAGGATTGTTGCACATCAAAATATTTTCTACAATGTCAGGGACTACAACTGGATATTTCTTAAACACACTTGAGTTTCTAATTATGTTTATTGTTGAGTCCTTTGAAATAAGTGCAATCTTATTTAGCTCTTCTTGACTTAATTCCTTTCCTTCAATTTTAATCAAGTCTTTCTTTCCTGATTTCTTACTTTCTAGATTACTTGCAATAACTACAAACTCTCCCAAAGAATCAAGGCCAAGGATTTTAGAAATCTCTGTTCCTTTCCCTGGAGTTATGTGGTCAACTACTACTCCATTGTTTATTGTTCCTACTTTTCTTTCACTCATTTTATCACCTTTAAAAGAATACATATTATTGCTTCTCTAACTGGTACTCCATTGTCTGCTTGCTTAAAGTAAATGTTGTGTGGAGTATCATCAACATCAGTTGTTATCTCATAGACTCTTGGCAAAGGATGCATGACTAGAAGCCCAGGATTATTTTCTCCATCAAGAAGTGCTTTAGTGATTGTGTATTTCTTCTTTAATGGGTCCATATCTATTGGTTCAACAATTCTTTCAAGTTGTGTTCTTGTTACATAAAGGATATCTAGGTCTTTTAAGTTCCCTTTTGCGTCTTCTAAGATTTCATACTTTATTCCTTTACTGTCAAGCATTTCAAGATACTCTTTACCAATCTGAAACTGAGGAGCAGCTATAAATTTTATTTTCTTAGGACTATAAAGAGATATTGCTTCAACAAGAGAATGAACTGTTCTACCATACTTTAGGTCTCCAAAAAAACCAATTGATAGTCCTTCAAGTTTTCCTTTTTCTTTCTTAATGGTATAAAGATCCAGAAGTGTTTGTGTTGGATGCTGGTTTGTGCCGTCTCCTCCATTGATTATTGGTTTGTTTGCAATTTCAGAAGCAAGACGAGAAGCCCCTTCAATCTTTGTTCGCATGACTACTAAATCTGAATACCCTGCTATAACTTTAATTGCATCACTAAAGGTTTCGCCTTTTTTTGCAGAAGTGTTTTGTATATCTTCAAAGCCTATTGTGTTTCCTCCAAGCTTCTTAACAGCAGTCTCAAAAGACATCTTGGTTCTTGTGGATGGCTCAAAGAAAAGACTTGCAATTACTTTTCCTTTTAAGGCATCTATATATTTGTTTGGATAGTCTTCTATATCTTTTGCTTTTTCTAGAATATAGTTTATTTGTTCTTTTTCAAGATCATGTATAGAAATTATATGCTTTATTTCCTTCATAGTTTTACCCCCTTATAAATAGACAGAAAAAAATAACTTCGATAAGAAAGAGACGATTTCCAAAAAATAAATTTTTGGTTAATTTTTTCATTCTTAAATATAAAGCAGCGAAGTATTTAAAAATATTTTCTATTGCTTTTGAGTAATCAAGTAGATGCTCTGGCTAGTCTTGTCTTTAAAGGTACTTCTGTCTGCTCCACCATACACTTCAAGAATTTTAAAGTCGTTTCTTTCAAGTATTCCTTTTATTTCTTTAAAGTCGTAAAGTTGCATATCCCAATGGCTTTTAATGGTTTTATAGCCTTCAAGATTATGCTGAATCAAAAGTTCATGCTTTGTGTGTAAAATACCAGTCTTAAGATTAAGTTTATTTTCGCAGAATCTTACTAATATTGTGTTTTCTTTTTCTTTAATAATATCTATGTGCTTTTTTAAAGGCAGATCTCTTGGCATGTCCTTGAGATTATAGATATCAAAGATATAGTAGCCTTTTGGTTTAAGATTCTCTTTAATATTTCCTAGAGTTTTTATAAAATCCTTTTTAGAAAGATGCCCAATAGCATTAAACATTGTTATAACTGCTTCTGCTTTACCAAAAGAAATATCTCGCATATCCCCTTTTACAAATCTTTGTTTTAGATTTTCTTTTTTTAACTTAAGATTAGCGACATCCACCATTCCTTTACTAAAGTCACTGGCTTTAACGCTATAGCCTTTCTTTAGAAAATAGATTGCTTGAGCACCAGTTCCACAAGTCAAATCAAAAACAGAAGTAATTTTATATTTCTTAAAGGCTTTTTCAAGAAAATCATTTCTTTCTTTATTTTCCTTGTCGCTTGTCTCTAGCAAATCATAATATTTACTAGACTCATCATAGCTGTATTGTTTCATTTTGTTTTTCACTTTGATATACTATAGTCTTCTTAGTTGTCTTTTTGGTATCTTTGCTGCTTTCTTTTTTAATTCTTTTTGAAATTCTTTTTCATATCTTACTTTTTCTGCATTTGCTTTTTTAATTACTTGCTCGAAAGTTTTATTTAAATGTAATACTATTGCTGCTTCTGCTTCTTTATTAAGTGGTTTAGACTGCCAATTTATTTTGCTTTGATTTTGAAAGAATGTGCCAAGATACATTTCTGGTTTTTCTTTTATACTTCTTGTTTTTATTCTGTTTAGAACAAAAGAAAGTAAATCAATTTCTCTATATTTAAAATGAATATTTAATCCTTTCGTTTCTGTTTTTGGAGCAATTGCTAAATACTTTTTTCCTTTATGTTCTGCAAAAACAACAATTTGCTCAGAAGAAAGCTCTTGCTTTTTTGGAGTTATTAATGTTAGTCCATCTTTCTCTTTTATATTAAACAATTTTGGATTTAATTGTTGCGGCGTAATACTCATATTTTCACCTTTTTTTTTTCTTTGTAATTTTCTCTGAATTTTTATTTTTCTGTCTTTCAAAGAACTCAATTGCCCTTCTTAGTTCTTTGTGCTTTGGGTCTTTAGCATACTTGTGAATATCTATCTTTTTCTTGTATG
>DAOOON010000037.1:0-5494 GCA_035387745.1 archaeon | reverse complement strand
GAAGCAATTGAAACAATACCAAAAAGAACAGACACAAAAGTCATAACTTGTATGTCTCTGTTATGTATGTGAGACATCTCGTGAGCAATTACGCCTTCTAGCTCTTGCCTATTCATAATTTCTAGAAGACCAGTGGTTACTGCTAGACTTGAATGCTTTGGGTCTCTTCCTGTAGCAAAAGCATTTGGGGACTTATCCTCAATAACATAGACTTTAGGTTTTGGGATTCCTGCAGAGAGAGAAAGACCTTCAACTAGATTAATAAGATAAACATATTTCTTTTCATCTGCTTCTTTAGCGCCGCTTGTTGAAAGAACAATCTTGTCTCCTACAAAATAACCAATGACTGCATAGATTATTGCAATAACGCCTGCAATAAAAAGTATTCCAAAACCAGTAAAATTAAAGATATACTTTATGGCAATAGCTAATAAAAATATAAATGCAAAAAAACCAATAAATAGGAATATGGTTTTTAATTTATTACTATTAATCTCATTAAAAATATCTCTTCTTTCTGCCATAATTTATCTTTTATTAAAAGGTGTACTTGTTTGATATATAATAGAACAATAATAACATTTAAAAATAAATACATCTTAAAAATAATAGCACAAAATGGGGACATTATGACTAGAAATAAATATGAATATTATAATTCTGATTTTCACAAAATTATAGAAAACATAAACAAAAAAAATTTAACTATAAAAGACATCTCTGAACTGGTTATTAAAAATCACCCCACAGATAAATCTCAAATAATTAAAGACCTTTTAAAACTAAATAATATTGAAAAAATAATTTATAAAAACGAGATAATAGAAGAAGAAAAAAAACAACTTTATAAATTCCTAGAAAAAAACGGGTCTGATTATATAATAAATTACTTTATGGGTTATAGACAACTAACCAAACTATTTGAACAAAAAAATATTGAAGAAATAATAATTAATGATTATGATAAAGTGTTTATTATCGATAGAGAACAAAAAAAAACACTAACCGGAATAACCTTTAAAGAAAAAGAATATGATAAACTTGTTGATGTCTTTAAAAACACAGTAAAAAGAGACTTTAAAAAAAGAGAATTTATAGACGGGTCTTTACCAGATAGGTCTAGATTAAATATTGTTTCAAAAGCAGTCTGTGGATTTAATGCAATAACTATTAGGAAATTTACAAAAAAACCATTAACCATAATAGATTTAATCAAAAGCGAGGTTTTAGATGCTTATAATGCAGCATACCTTTGGACAGTTATTGAAGGATTTAAGGTTAAACCTGCAAATCTTTTTGTGTGTGGCGGAACCGGTTCTGGAAAAACTACTTTTCTAAATGTTTTAATGGATTTTATATCTGATAATGAAAGAATAATACTAATAGAAGACACTGCCGAAATAGACATTAGCAATTTTAATGATTCTGTTTCTCTTATCTCTGATATCTCTAATGAAGAAAGCTTATATGAAATAACAATAAATACCTTAAGAATGAGGCCAGACAGAGTAATTATTGGAGAAGTAAGAGCAAGAGAAGTACAAGGATTGTTTGTGGCAATGGATACTGGCCACGAAGGGTGTATGGCAACAATACATGCTAATAATAGTGAAGACGCAATTATTAAATTACTAAATAAACCAATGGAAATACCAGAAACTGCTCTCCCCCTTCTTGATCTCATAGTAATTTTAAAAAAAAAATTTGTTTCTGGTAAAACAGTAAGAAAGCTTTCTCAAATTACTGAAATATCTAAGGTTGGAAATATCAATCTTAATAATATCTATAAAGATGATGAATGCAAAGATTGTTCAGTAGACATTATGACCTCTCACTTTGCAGAAAAACTTTGTAATCTTGTAAGCATTTCTAAAACCGAATTTAAGAAGATTATAGACTATAGAGCCGGGTTATTTGAGCAGATATGTAAAACAAAGCCAGATATCTCAAGAGAAGATCTAAAAACAATATTACATAGTCCTGAATTAGATTATTTAAAAATATTAAAAAAATAAATAGATTTATTAAATATTAACAAACTATAAGGTATATATGGTGAATAAAAATGGCATTTAATTTAAAAAACATATTTAGTAGTAAAAAGGCAACAACAAGAGAAGAAGAAAATAAAAACTTCAATGCTATTCCTGTTCTTGAAAAAACAAACAAGATTGATTTAGCAACAGTAATTTCTAGACGAGCAACAATGAATGTTGATAAGCTTATTGATCTTACTAAAGTCAATGAAGAAATTGAAAAATACAAGAACATGATGATGGATTACAAGAAAAGAGGAGCAACAGAAAGGCAACTGGAAAACCTAAAAGAAAAGATTGAAGAACTTGTTATTGAAAGACAAAAAATGGAAGTCTTAATGGAACTATTAAATCAGGATAATCTTGTTAAAACTGCATTTGGAAAGAAAAGACAAGCAGAGATACATAACACCCTTCTAAACAGATATAGACACGGAGATATGAATCTTGTTGACTTTAAAGAAAACCTTTCAGAGCTTTCATTAATATTAAAATCCAGAACTGATGACAGAAACGAAACACAAAAGTTAGAAGATTTTAATGCTAGGTTGTTTTAAAATTATAAAAAATCAGAAATTGAAAATTGGTTAAGGTCTTCTATTGGTCTTGACCAAATACCTAATTCTTTGTTTATGGTTTTTGAGAAATCTTCTGCAAAACCATGCATTGTTAGAACTTGCTTTGGATTTACTGCTCTTACAAAATCAAGAAGATCATTATAATCACAATGGTCAGAAAGAGGTATGCATTTCCCTGAACCATAATGCTTCCAACCAGTTGCAAAATAAACTGATACTTTTCTGTTCTGTTGATGCTCAAGACTTCTTATTAAATCTTTAGTTATTAGATTCATTGGAACAATTAAAATATTGTGAGAATCTGTATTGTGATTTAAGAGCTCGTAATTTCCAAGACTTATTTCAAAACTGTCATAGACTTTAGAGAAATCAAAGCCTTTCTTTGTAATTATTGGTGTTTCTTTTAGATATTTGTTTACAAACGCTATTATCTCTTGAGATTTACCAAGAGAATATGCTCCAATTACAACTAATTTTCCATTATTGATGTCCTTTGAAATCTTTTCTGCGAAATCCTCATAGACTTTTTCTCTTTCTGGGAACACAAATTCCTTTTTACCAAAGGTTGTTTCCATTATTAGTATATCTGCCTCTTTTGGCTTTGCACCATCAAACAAAAGAGAATCTTGTGTCTTAAAGTCTCCAGTGTAAAGAATAGATTTGTCTTTAGTCTCTAGATAAAACATCTTACTGCCAAGGATGTGACCAGCATCAAGAGAAGAAAGTTTAATGTTGTCAGTTAAATCTAGTGCTTGTCCATTAACAAACGAATAATTTAGTTCTTTTTGTGTGCACATATTGATTAAAGCAGCAGTTTCTTTTGTAGTAAATGTCTGCTGTTGGCTTGTAGAGATATGATCGCTATGCCCGTGAGTAATCAGGTTATAGTCAGAGATATCTGAACATTTATTTTGGTCAATATTTGTTTTTTGGTTATTATCAGTAATTGATAGAAAACCAGAATATTTTAATTTCATGTTTAGCAATAAATAATATCTCGTGATTATTTTATATTGCTTTTGTTTTGTTTTAAAAAGCACATGTATATAAAGATTTTTTAATATAAATTATATACCCAAAACGGGGACATGGGGTAGTCCGGTTAGCCTAGCGGGCTCCAGATTTTTTTCAAAAAAAAGATTTTGCAGGATGTTTCTAAAAAACAGATGACTGACAATTACAGGTATGCTAGATGTATATCTAGAAAAAAAGGAGATACCTGTTGACCTGGGTTCAAATCCCAGTGTCCCCAAATATTCTCTTATTGTTTAAAGAAATTTAGCGCAAATCTTGCAAAGCCAAACTTTATTTTCTTAAAAAAACCAACTGAACGATATTTTAAGGTCTTTTCTTTTACTGCTGTTTTAAAATCATTTACTGGTGTGTTGCTTTTAATAAGATTATCTATTGTTTGTGGGTAAGTGTCAACAATTAAAGTTGGCTCAACTGTGCCGTCTGTAGAATAAGAATCCATCGCTCCGTCTTTCATGACTAGAGTTATGGATTTTATTTCTGTGCCATAATCTACATTTAATTGTATCTTCTCATTACCAGTAAACTTTCTTAAAGCCCCTGGCATCTTATCTAGATTTGCATTATATTGTTCTTTTGCAAATTCAGGGTTATTAAATAACTCATCAATCATATAGCCTTCTGCCGAAATAGTTCCTAAAATTAAAACTAAAGAAAACAAAATAAATACTTTTTTTATATCAAACATGTTTTTTCCTCCTTTTAATAATCATTACTTATAAACTGAATCTTGGCTTTGGATAATTTTTTATATATTTCATATTCTATTCTATTGCCTTTAGTTTCAAAAAATAAAATATATGCTCCTTCCCAAAATAGAAACCAACTAAATGGCTCTAAGACAATTGACAGAATTTTAAATTGCGAATTATTTAGACCTTCTGCAAGAATGTATTTAAAAATTAATAAAATTGCACCAAATATAAGAAAAATAATTCCTAATTTTACTAATCTTTTCCTTTCTTTTTCTAATTTCTTAAAATGGTTCTTAAAATGCTCTTCTATTCTTCTTCTAATTATAATTTCAAACCTGGGATTTCGATTTTTCTTTTGAACAATAATCTTTAAATCTAATTTTTTATAATCTCCTTCAAGACAATCTTTTTTTAGCTGTGCAAAAAAATCATCAGAAATTGATCTGTGCGTATATGGCTTTTTATCAAAATCTGAAAATATATCGTCATAATTATTTAAATTCATTATGATTTCTTTTATGCCGGTATATTTGGGCATTGTTTTTACTAAATCTTCTAGTGCCATATAAATCACTATAACCCTTAAGACCAAAAGAGTTTTAAATGGTGTTTTAATTAAAAATAAAGCTTTAAAAAACTTGCACTGGACACCTACCCCCCCGAAAATGCCCCCTCTTTGTTAAAACACTATATCTTTATCTGCCAAGATATTTTAGAAATTGTGGAGTTGAATAATAACCATGGAGCACAGATTGTGTTTACTTAATAGTAGTTATGAAAAAGACAGGGCTAGAGTGGTTCTCTACTTTGGTAGAGACCCTCTTAATAATAACTATGAACTAATACATAAAGCCACATTCTATCCTTATTTTGTTGTAGAAATAGAAAAAGAACTTATATCCAAGTTGCTTTCAGACTTTAAAAAAGACATTTCTCTTAAGTCCCTTGAGAAAAAAACAAAAATTATAGCAAGAAACTTTGAACTTCTTTCTAAGTGTTCTAAAATACTTCAACAAGCAACCGGAAAAAATATTATATTAATAGAACCAGAAAGACAATTCCTTATTAGAAATAACTGGAGTTACTATGATTCGTTTTATGTTTTTAAAGGCAATATAAGAAAAATAAATAATGAAAACCACATACATTTTGC
>DAOOON010000036.1:4308-6373 GCA_035387745.1 archaeon | reverse complement strand
ATTAGATGCATATACTTGATGTTTCTTTCTTTCCAACTTGCTACTTCGTCTACTTTCTTTACTCCAAGATATACTATGATTGTTATAGCAAGCATTGGTATTATGAAAATTATATTGTATAATAACAATTGCGGAAGAGCAACAAGGATTGTTTCTGTGGAAAGGAGATTTCCAAGTATCACATATGGCCCAATAGTGCATGGCATTAAGAAAAGAGTAACAAATGCCCCAACAAAGAATGCACCTTTTGGAGAAGTAATACTTGATATTAGTTTCTTGACTTTTGGCCTAAATGATAAAGGCATCTCTGTTAAGAATCCTCCCGGCTTGTAAAAGAAGAAGTCTTTAATCTGGAATACTCCAATAGTTATAGCTATTGCAGCAATCACTGTGTAAACAATTTTTCTAATGGTATCAATTGCTGGTATAAGTTTAAATATATTAATTAAAAGAATACCATAAATAAAATATAATAAAAATATTGCTGCAGTAAATGCTAGGCCCGCATATAGGGTTCTTTTCTTGTTTTTTGGATCTGCTGTCATTATTGCTATAAGAAGCATAATTAAAACTGCAAATTCACAAGGGTTAACTGCATCAACTAAAGCTAAGGAAACAACAGTTAAGAGAGGAATTTTTTTCTTTTCTGCACAGTCTGTATCTGTTACTTCTTCTGTTATAGGACAAGCCACATAATTAAGTGTGCTATTACCATTATAATATACTTTCCAACCAGGTATATGTATTGTATTATCAAAAACAACTTCTGTCTGGGATAATTGTATTTTTGTATCGTCAATTGTATGATATTCTTGTTGTTTAATTATGTTTTCTATTTCTTCTATATTTTTGGCTTCTAATATCTGATGTAGTATTTTGTCATCAATTGGTATTTCTCCATCATAATATCTAGAAATTACTTTTCTATTATACCAGATGGTTGGTTTTCCTTTTAGTTTACTAAAATCTATTTTTTCAAAAGCAGTAGTTCCTTCTTCATAAACTGATTCTGGTAAAGTGATATTTGTTTTCTTTCCATCTCTTAAATATTCTTCTAAGATTGTAAGAATATTTCCTGAAACATAATAATCATTTTCTGAAAAAATTGCAAGTGGATAGCCTGTTCCTGAACCATATTGTTCATTATATTCCAACATTAGATTTGCATTAAATTCTTTTAATGCCTTTACTTCATATTCTATAATTGCAAGATCATTTCTAATTAATGCAATATCTCTTAAAAGAATTGGGTCTATCTTTGCACAATGTGGGCAACCAATTCCTGTAAAATATACTATTCCTAAAACATTTGTTTCTTGAGTATTATTATAATTTATATTATTAAATGGATTAAAGACAGAATCATCTTCTATAACACAACTGTCTGCATTTGGATCTGTTTCGCAGTCTTCTGCAAATACAATGCCTAAATTAAAAATTATTAAAATTAGAAATATAAAACTAAATATTTTCTTTGTGTTCATAGCTATTACCTATATTATTTATTTTCAAAAACAAATATAAAGATTACTTTTCAAGTCTTATGGCTTTTCCATTAACTAAAGCATCAGCTATCTTTTTTCTTGCACTTAAAAGCGCACGATGAAGAGTCGGCTGGGATATTTGCATTTTACTTGCTGCTTTTTCTTGCTCAAAGCCTTCAAAGTCTTTTAGTCTGATTGCTTCAAGTTCGTCTGCTCGTAAATTTATTTCCTCTAATTCTTTTAGAGTTACCCCAGCTGGTTTAAAGTATATAGTTTCTGGGCTAAATCTTATTCGTCTTTGACATCTTCTTCTTGGCATATTTATTCCTTATTTGTTGCTTGTTGATTTCTATAACCTAAACCTCTTCCACGGCCTCTTCCGCAACCACAACCTCTTCCAAAACCAAATGGTTTATTTTCTGAAGTGTTATCTGGATTACAATCTCCTAGGCCTCTTCCTGTCCCTGGGCCTTTTCCCTCAGGACCTGTTTTATCTTTTGCTGGCATTTTTTATCGCCTCCTCATAATGAATATATATTCAAAAAGGTTTTTAAACAGATCGTTTTGAATAAATATTCATT
>DAOOON010000036.1:0-4208 GCA_035387745.1 archaeon | reverse complement strand
GCAAAAGTCATGGTGTGTTGTTTACCATCACAACTGGAATATGCTGTTGGTAGTAATTCATCTATACAAATATAAACCATAACTCCTGCAACAAAAGCAAGGCTTGCACCAATTATTTTTTCTGATAAGAATGGCAATAATATAATTGCAGCTAAGATTGCACCAATTGGTTCTGCAAGACCAGAATATACTGAAGAAATAAATGCTTTTTTTCTACTTTTTGTAGCATAAAATATTGGCATAGATACAGCAAAGCCTTCTGGAATATTGTGAATTGCAATTGCAACAGTTATTAAAAGTCCAAACTTAAAAGAGTTTAGATTTCCTGCAAATATTGCAAAGCCTTCTGGTAAGTTGTGTATTGCAATTCCTAATGCCACCAGTAAACCAACTTTAAACAATTTAGGATTGAATTCTTTATTTTTTGAAAATTTTTCCATGATATATGTGTGTGGTGTAAAATAATCTACAAGAAAAACAAATACAGAACCTATAAAGAAAGCAAGAAGTGCATTAGTGTAACCTATTGCATGTATTCCTTCAGGTAGTAATTCTATAAACGAAACAGTAATCATTACTCCTGTTGCAAATGCTAAAGAGAAAGCTAAATAACTTTTTTTTGGGTCTTTTATTAAAAATATTAAAGCTCCACCAATTGCAGTAGATAGCCCTGCTAAAATAGATAATAATAGTCCTGTCAGAATTACATTCATGTTCTATCTTTTGTTCCTTTTTATTAAAAAAATTATTAATATTACAAAGAAAAGCATTACTGCAAAATATTGTAAGAGATGATCAGCAGGACTTGGAAAAAAGAACAATGTTGCAATTCCAATAAATATAACTATTGGTATTAGATAGTCTTTTTTCTTTTTTGTAATCATATTGTTTCTTATTTTATATAATACTTATATGCTATAATCTTATATATTAGCTTTGAAAGAAGATAGCTTTCTGCAAAAGAGGGTTTGTCTTTAGCTTCTGGAGAAAACTCTACAATGTCTGCTCCAAGCACTTCTTTTTCTGTAAAGATTATTTTTAAAAGATTGTTAATTTGCGTCCAGTTAAGACCTCCTGGTTCTGGTGTGTCTGTGTATCTTATAATTGCAGGGTCAAAAACATCAACATCTATTGAAATGTAAATCTTTTTTGGTAATTGCCTTAGCTTTTCCTCTAACTCAAAGCAATGAGAAAGATCCCAGTTATGTGCTTTCTTTGAGGAAAGAAGGTCTTTAGCAAATATTAGTCCTGTGTTATTTCCTGCTCTTGATTGAAGAAACTGTAGGTCTGTGTTATCCATTGATCTTGTTCCAACAAGAAGAGTTTTATGTTTCTTTGAAATCTCTCTTGACACGCAAGCATGCCACCAAGTGTCTTTCCCCCAGGGTTCTCTTAAGTCAGAGTGTGCATCAAACACAATTACTCCAAAATCTTTTTCTTTCTTTTCAAGTGCTTCTATGATTGGAATAGTTGTTGAGTGGTCTGAGCCAAGGATAACTGGAAATTTCTTTCCATCATAGACTTTTGAGAACTTGTCCAGGATTTTGTGTTTAATCTTTATAAAGTCTGTTTCTTTTATCTTTAGTTCTTCTTCTGTAAAGATGCCAACCTCATGTGGTTCACAAAGTAAATCTTCTTCAAAGTATTCTAGTTCTTGGGAAGCATCAATTATTGCCTTTGGGCCAAGATGACTTTCGTTCTTTCTTGTGGTCTTTGTCTTAAAGGAAATTGGAAGTATTACAACTCTTGACTTATTCTTGTCCCTATATTCCTTTGGAAGATTCATAAAGTTCATAACAATCACTTACTCATTGCTTTTTCTCTTAAATCTTTAGGCATTAATTCAATTGCATATCTTAATGCAGTTCTTGGCATTATCTTTTTATTTTTTATAACATAACTAAGAACTTCTTTTTGATGTTTTCTACTTGCTTCTTTTAATAACCAACCATAGCCTTTCTGCACAAGATCTTCTTTGTCTAAAAGTAAAGTATCAGATATTTCAAAAGCAATATCTAAATATTCTCCTCTTCTTGCAGGAAGGATAAAAGAAACTGCTGAAGCTCTTTTCATCCAGGTGTTTTTAGACTTTGACCAAGATTTTACTTCTTTTGCTAGTTCTGGATATTTAGTAATCATATCTCCAATTGTATGATTACAAAGAGTATCGCATTTCGCCCAATTATTAATATATTTTTCAATCCATATCTTAAATATGTAAATATCTTTCTTTTCTAGTTTCTTAATTTCTCTTGGTAGCCAATCTGCTACAATATATGATTCTTCACAATAGTCTGATTTTAATAATTCTTCACAAATCTTAAAAACTTCTTCTTTTTTTAAATCTTTAATCTGAGGATAATACTTCTTAGCTATCTGACCAACTATTGCGGATTTTACCCCATACACTTTTATTTCTTCTTTAAAGAACCTTTTACTGCTTTCTTTTGTTTTTGAGTCTGAACTTTTTTTAAGTTCTTTCCTTAAATTTTCAATTATTTTATTCATAATTACTCACTTAAACGGATTAATAATAGTTATATTATTAATTTTCTTAAAATCTTTCTCATTTTCTGTAATAATGGTATCTATGTCATAATCTTGCATTGTTGCAACCAATAGGCAATCAAAGAAATCTGTTGATTCTTTCAATATAGGACTAATTCTTTTAATTGTATTTATATCATAACTTATTATATCAAAATTAATTCTAAATTTAGATAATACCTCATCTAATCTTTCATCAGTTATTGGTTTGCTAAATTTTACTTTGGTAGTTTTTGTAAATTCTACTACGTTTTGAATACTTATTGCTAATGATTCGTTATTATTTATCAAATTTTTCAATAATTCCTTTGCTATTTTTTGTCTATTTAGATCAATGTCAGTAAAGGCATAGACTAAAATGTTAGTATCTACTAAAATTTTATTTGTCATATAGTTCACTTCTATGTTTAGGCATTGTTCCTTTTACTTTTGCAGGATTATCTAAAAGATAAAATAATTCTTTTTTATTATTTCCTTTTTTATCTACTTCTAATTGATTAATTGCATGAGTTATAGTTTTACTTATTGCTCCTTTTTGAGCACCATACATAAGTACAGCTGAGTCTCTTAATTTACTTTCGGTTTTTTTATCTAAAGAAATTGTTATTACACCCATATTTCACACCTTGCTTTTATTTAAATATATAAATATATATTTAAATCGAAATATTTTTAAATACTTTCGTTTATTCCTCAAACTCTATCTTTGGTCTTTCAAGATTGAAAAGATCTGTGTAGTAAATGTATGCTCCTGCGTTAAGAAAAACTATCTTGTCTCCAACTTTTGGTTCTTTAAGATATACTCTATACCTAAAGATATCTTCTGAAGCTGGAGTTAATCCTTTAATGACATAAGCCTTAGCTTGTTTGTTTGTTTCTTCAAGTTCATTTTCTACAAGAAGCTTAATATTAGCAACAATAAGATCCATTGCACAATTGAAAACTGAAGCGTCAATAAAGATGTTGTCGTCTACTATGTTTTTGATAGTTGTAATTAACTTTCCAGAAGGACCAGCAATTGCTCTTCCTGGTTCAATTATTAGTTTTATGTTTCTTTTGTTTACAAAGTCTTTTAGTTCTTTTATTTTCTTGTAGATGTCTTTTATAGTTTCAGCTTTAACATTCTTGTAATCAATTGGTATTCCTCCACCAATGTCTATGTAGTTGATTGCTTCCCAGGTGTCTGGAGATAAAGACTCTTCTAGTTCTTCAACATGATTCCATTCTGAAAGATTCTGTGTCTTTCTATGTACATGTATTCCTAGTTCTTTTATGTTTTTATTTTGTTTTAATTTAGGAATTAATTCATTAATATCTTTAGAAAAGAAACCATATACAAAATATCTTCCTGTTTGTACAGTATATTCTTTTAGTCTCATTCTTAGAAGTAAAGTTATTTGTTTATTTTCTTGTGTAATATATTTTTCTAAGAAGTTTAGATCATTAATATTATCAATTATGAATTTATCTATACCTTTTTGGAAAAGAATATCAAGTTCTTCTTTTTCTGGAGAATGTAGCATAAACCATATTCTGTTTATGTGTTTGATATGTTGTAATTCATTAATATGATGAATTAGAAATAAAGAATTTGTTTTTTCTTCAAGTGTTTCTGTAATGTAAGGATTAGACTTTACACTATAAGCTACAATATCTGTTAG
>DAOOON010000035.1:0-6681 GCA_035387745.1 archaeon | reverse complement strand
TCTGAGCCCAGAAAACTGTTGTTTTCTTTGGTATTTCTTATTTTATTTTTTCAAATCTCATTAATTCGTTATTATATCTATATCCTGGCATGGCCTGAAATTTAAAACGTATTTTAAGAACATCTATAAAATACCTTTGTAATCTAGAATTTATTTCATAATTACATTGATCTAGAATTCTATCTCTATCTTTTTTTAGTTTTGCTTTTTTAAATAACCCGTAATATTTCTGAGTAAACCGGAGATTAATTTCTTCATACTTAAGATCAATTTGTTTTAATAAAAAATTCATAAAACTTATGTCTGTATTTTTACCACGCATTTCAATCGCGGCTAAAGCAGTCTCTTTAGTCACATTAAAGAAAGTTCTTCCTATCTGGTTGCCATTTTTATCCAGCTCTATAGAAACATTTTGTTTCATTGAAGATGCTGATTTAAAATAATTATATATTGCCATTTATATCATTATACATTAAGAAAGCAACACCATCAGACATTGGGTGTGTGTGTATAGATATTGGTTCTTCCTTCGCATTTAATCTTTTTACAAATTTCCCTGATTTTTCTAAAATTTTTTCTTTTTTAAAATCATTTGGATTGGATTTACGAAGGAAAAAGCTAGTATAATCTTCTGGAGTAACTACTTCTTTTCGTCGATTTATACTAATATCAGTATATGCCCCACCATGTTTTATTAGTGCAATTTCTTTTTTATCTACATTTGGAAACTGAGAAAGTACTTTAGTAAATTGAACTTTTGGTTTTGTTTCTACAAACCACTTCTTTGCTAGCCTTTTTACTTGCTTTGGTTTAGGTTTTGTTGTTGGCATATTTCAAAACCATTTACTTAACGTTTTCTGTTTATCTACTTCGTTTCTTTTTTTTTCAAATTCGTTTAGATAGTTTATTGTTCTCTTTTCCTCAAAGTTTGCTTTGTCTATAAGTATGTGCTCTATCTTTTGTCTGTCAAAGATGGGCTTATAATAGATTGGATTTTTTTCAATATCTGGGTTAAGAAATATATCTATAACTTCTTTGTAATCAAAATCAATTTCTTTGTTTTTTTCTTTTAGTTGCTTTAAGATGTTTTCAAAGCTATTGTTTTCCTGTACAAGCTTTAGAGCAGTTTTTGGGCCAATACCCTCAACCTTGTCATTAAAGTCTGTTCCTATCAAAAGAGACATCCAGATAAGTTTTTCTCTTGTGATATTAAGTTTAGAAAAAACTTGCTCGCTTTCAAGGATATATGGATAAACGTCAACATATATTTTTTTAAACGGAACTTTTCTTTTTCCGCTTACTCCTATATTTTTTACAAGATTTGGAGAACCAAACAAAAGACAATCAAAGTCTTGAGAGACACAGTAGTCTGTTTGTCCAACAGCAGTCATATAAGAAATCTGTGCTTCTGCTTCTCCTGGTGCTGTAAAAGACGAAACTCCCATTGCTGTTAACAACTCTTTTGATTCGTCAATAATTTTTGAATCGATTGTTGCAGACTGCCTTGCAAATTTGCCCATACTTTCTATGTCTTCTTCTACTATTGCTTTTTCTAGTTTTTCTTTTGCTGCTTCTCTTCTGTCTCTTCTATCTTGTTTAGTCTTTGCTTTTAGTTCATGGCTTTTACCATCATAAACAAACACTGGTTTAATACCTGCACTTAAAACATTAGATATTCTATAGAATATTCCTGAATAATGACTAGTAATTTCTCCGTTTTCGTTCTTTAGAGGTTCACCATCTATCCCTCTGATAGTTGTTACAAACTGAAACAGCATATTATAGGCATCAAACCCAAATTTTTTGCCTTTAAATTCAGAAAGATCTATCCTTTTCTTACAATCTTCAATTAAAGACCCAATTGCTACTCCCATTTTTAATCTCCAACAATTATATTAAATAACATAACTAATATAAATATAATATACTTTATATATTATATCAATAAATATACTTTTAAGGAATGGGATAATTAGTGACTACTACTTTATGGATTATTTTAGTTTTTGCTTTTGCTGCATTTTGTGCAACTTTTGCAAGATTAGTATTTAAACAAAGAACAACTTTATGGATTTTAATTTTACTTGATACAAAATCTCTAATCAAACGTGTAAATAAATTAGCAGAAAAACATAAAAAAGCATTAACTGCAATGTCTGTATTTGGTGTTGCTGTTGGCTTTGGCCCTTTTGGTGTAGATTATTTAATTAAAGATAAGGCTACAAAAAAGAAAAGAATTTTTATATTTATTATTTCATTATTGATTGCAACTTATATTTCTTATTTATTAGCAGGAAGTATGTTTTTTGGTAATCCTTTAATTCCTAAATTTATTAGTTATTTGATAATAATACTAACCGGAATAATGGGATTGTCTGGTTTTATTCTAGGGGCATTGCTTTTTTCAGCATATGATATTATTGCGAAGATGTTTGTGGGGAAAGTTGCTTGCCCAGGTATTGGCCTTGTTATTCCAGGTGTAAAGGTTCCTAAAACAAATTTCTTTATTCCTTGGTATGGTTGGTTGATATTAATCCCTGCGGCTTTTATTCATGAGTTTAGTCATGGAATAATGCTACGCGTTGCAAAAATAAAGCTAAAGTCCATTGGTGTAATGCTACTTGGCATATTACCACTTGGTGCTTATGTTGAGCCAGATGAAGAAAAATTTAAAAAAATAGACAATAAAAAGAAACTAAAGATGTATGCGGCAGGTCCTACAAGTAACCTGATTGTTGCAATTATTTTCTTTATAGTGTATTTATTGATTTCTGCACCAATAGCAAACTATACCACATCAATAGACAATCAACGAGAGATTGGTCTTGTTGTAAGTCAAGTAACTGCGACAACCGAAGTTTGTGGTTCTTCTTTTGATAATCCAGCCTTTGGTAAGCTTGTTAAAAATGATTTAATTATCTCAGTTAATGGCAATCTTATAAAAAGCAGAAATGATTTAACCAAAAATATAAAGAAAGATCAAGAAAATGAATTTGTTGTTAAAAATTTAGATACAAATATTACAAGAACAGAGTATATAACTACAAATGAACTAGGAAATATAGGAATAACTGCTGACGTTTTGGTTGATGAAACTATTAAAGTTCCAAAAGATTATAGTTTTTATAAAATATTGTTAAGTGTTATTTTATGGGTTGCATTATTAAATTTCATACTTGCAACAACTAACTTTCTTCCAACAATACCTTTCGATGGTGGGTTTATGGCACAGATTATATTTTGTGATTTTCTAAATAAAAAGAAAAATAATGAAGAAAAGAGAATGAAGAAAGTAATGTGGTTCTTTATATGTGTATTAATTTTCTTGGCATTATTAAATATTATTCCTTATTTTCTATAATGGTGAGAAATAGATGCTTTTAAAAAAAATAAAAAATCCTTTTAGAAGAAAAACACCAAAGATGCCTTCAAAAGGCTATAATACACTAACTGAAGCAATCAAAAAAACACCAGAATATACAACAAAAGAAGTAGCTATTGTAAAAGTAGAAAACGAATATTATAATATAAGCAAATCTCGAGAAAAAAATCGAACAATAATTGATGAAAAATTACTTAAAAAGGCATTTAAACACAAAAAATCCAAAATAGTGCATACTCACACAATCGGACCATTAAAAGAACTACCTTCTGCAAATGATATATCTGTATTATTTTTTGAACATTTCAAATATAAAAAAAACTTTACTGCAATTTCAAATATTGATCGTAAAACTGGAGAAATATCTGGAGCAATAGGCGTATTATTTACTACCAAAACAATAACTTTTATAGAAAATAATTTCTTTATACCAAAAACCAGAGATGTATCTATTTTACAACGGAACATTTATGAGGCAATACTTAAAGAACAAAGTGCTGCAAAAACCAGAGCCCAAGATATAGCTAATTTTCAAAAAAATAAAACTGGTAAAACATTTATAGAAACCTACAATAAAGAATTAAAAAGAATTATGTTTGATTATTATCAAAATGTTCTTGGGTTGAAAATAAGATTTGTACCAAATACTACAAAGGGTTATAGATTTAATAAAGAGAGAATGGCTTTTGAGAGAATCTAATTTCTTTTATTCAATTATTTCTACTTCAAATCTTTGAAACTTTGTGGCTTTTTCTTTATAGCAATTCCATTCTAATCCTGCTTTCTCACAAAGGCTTGCTAAAAAAGAATCTTTGTCTGGTAACTGCTCCCAAACTTGTGGCAGGTAAACTGCTGTTGCTAGTCCTTGTCTAATAATTACTCCGTCTCCTTTCTTTATGTCTGAAAGATTACAATCAACTGGCTTAGACAGCAAAGAAATCTCAATATCAACTTTTTCAAATTCCTTTTCTGTTAGGCTATCAAAGCGAGGATCTTGAAATGCTGCAAACTTTGAGTTATCAATTATTCCTTGAAATACGGTTTTTGTGCCTTTAATATTCCCAATACATCCTCTTAGTCTTTTGTTTATTGTTAGAGTTACAAAACTTCCTTTTCGTTCTAGGTATTCTTTAGGTACAGATTGTTCTAAATCAAAAAAATTTTCTTTTCTTGCATCAAATGCGTTTTGTATAGTTCTGTGTGCAAGTCTTAAGAGAAGATGTTCTTTTTCTTCTGTAAAAGATATACTAGCATAGCCAACAACAGCCTTCTTGTCTCTTGTGACGTCTCCTGAAGTTGAGTAGTTTAGAAGTTTTGGTTCTTTCCAGCTTCTTAATATTGATATCTCTTCTAGTACCTTTATTGGGTTAGAGCCGCAGGCGTCAAGGCTTGCGGTTGTTTTTCTGTCCAAGATGTTGTGTATAGTTTTATTATCAATTTCTTGTGCTTTCTCTTGTGGCTGGTAGTGTGAAAGGTCGCTTGAGACAATTATGATTGTATTTTCTGTAATTTCTGAGTTTATGTCTTTTGCTAATGCCTTTATTTCTTCTGCATTAACGTCTCCAACAATAATTGGAATAATTGTAAATTCTTTATTTGCTTTCTTAAAGATATATTGTAAAAAAGGAAGCTGAACCTCAATTGCGTGTTCCTGCTCATGTGGAGAGTTGTTTATTTCTGCTTTTATCTTTGTGGAATTAAGTTTAATATCTCCAAGTGGGGTTCTAAAGGAATTATAGTCTGGAATTATTATCTTGTTTGTGTATTCTGTGTGATTTGGTGCTAATATTATTACTTTAAAGCTGTCTTCTTTTCTTAAGATTAGGTCCATATAGAGTTGTTTATAACCAAACATTGCGGTTTTTCCAGAATAGATATAACCAGCATGTGGAGCAATTAAAGCATTAATAATTTCCCCAGAATATTCTATTTCTGTATCTTTAAAAAACCCTTCAAGTTGAGAAGTTAAGGCTAATTGACTAGAAGGATAAAAAGTTCCAGAAACTGCTGGTTTTCTAATTTTTAAATTCATGTCTTTCTCCAAAAATACTGGTAGTATTATTATTCCAAATATAATAAATGAAAAAAGAATGGAAAAGAAAATCTTTTTAGCCATTATTTTCTTCTGTTTTTTTCTTTTTCTTTGGTTCTAGTTCGTCTTCCATTTTTATTTCTTCTGCTAGTCTTTCTAAGTTTTCTGTAACATGTTCTGTGACTGGCCAAATCTTGTGTCCGTCTCCTTCAATTCTTGGTATTATGTGGAAATGAAGATGTGGTACTTGTTGTTCTGCTGAAGCTCCTGAAGCGTTTAGGATATTTACACCAGTACATCCTAGTTTCTCTTTATAGTGAAGAGCAATTTTTTGTGTTGCTTTTATCATTTCTGCTAGAATTTTGTCTTTACAATCAAAGACGTTTTCAAAATGTTTCTTTGGAATCACTAGTGTGTGTCCTTTAGCTATTGGATTGATATCCAGAAAAGCAATCACCTTCTTGTTTTCATATATCTTATAGCTTGGCACCTTCCCTTTTGCTATCTTACAAAACATACATCCTTTTGCCATATTTATTTACCTCCTTATTTTTTTAATAAAATTGGATCAAAAACATAAAATTTATTTTTTCCTGTACTATAGAAAACATTGTCTGTACGTATATCCCAGATTTGTTTATATTTATCTAATCCAAAAGAATGAAATTTTCTATTTATTTCTTCTTCTATTTCTTTTACTTGTTTTTTTATATTTTTATATCTAATAGAAGTAATTTCTCCAGTTTTATATAACTCATCAAGAGTTCTAAGTTGTGTGAATTCATAAACTATAAAGCTTTTTTTAGATATTGGATCAACATATGAGAAATGTGCAGGAATGACATTTATTCCTTGTTCTTTTAGTAATTCTATTGCTAGATGTTCACTTACTCCGTCTCTTCCGTGTTTGTGTTTAATATCAAAACTATAGTCTCTATCTATACTAGTATCATTTACTTCTTTAATATAGTATTTTTTTTC
The DNA here is from genome assembly GCA_035387745.1 of archaeon. GTDB lineage: Archaea > Iainarchaeota > Iainarchaeia > Iainarchaeales > CSSED10-239 > JAKQTP01. Next base: position 286 of record DAOOON010000035.1, on the reverse strand, counting down.
TTTTAATTTAAGAATATAAGAGGCATCAGTGTTTTGGCCTGCTTTTGGTTTTTGTCTTAAAATTTGAAATCTGCTTTTTGGGTCTTCTAAAAATGGTTTTCTACTTTTTGATAATTCATACACTGCTTTTAAGAGTCCTGGGTTTTCTCTAATCATTTGTTTGGCATGTGTAGAATAGCCAAGTTCTTTTCCGTGTGGTGTTCCAATAAAAACACTGTCGCCTATTCTTTTTGGTTGTTTTCTACCGATGCTGGAACTTCCTTTAGGCATATACAAATAGTAAAAG
>DAOOON010000034.1:0-6745 GCA_035387745.1 archaeon | reverse complement strand
AGAAAAGAAGGAAGAAACCATGAGTTTAGAATTTGAAAATCAAGAAAATTTAGAAGAAACAGAGAGAGAACCAGGTAAAGAGATGTCAATAACAGACCTTCCAGGCATTGGCCCAGCTTCGGCTGAAAAGCTTTTAGCTGCAGGCTACGATTCTCTAGAAGCAATAGCTGTTGCTTCCCCAAGTGAATTAGTTGCAGTTGCAGGTATTGGCGAAGGAACCGCAATTAAAGCAATTAAAGCAGCAAGAGATTCACTAGAGATGGGCTTTGAGACTGCAGAGAAGATACTTGATAGAAGAAAGCTAATAGCAAGATTAACAACAGGTTCAAAAGAACTAGACGAATTACTTGGCGGAGGAATTGAAAGCCAGTCAATTACAGAAGTCTATGGAATGTTTGCTTCTGGTAAGTCCCAATGGTGTTTCCAACTTTGTGTTTTAGCACAATTGCCTAATGAGAAAGGGGGTTTAAACGGCGGAGTTCTTTATATTGACACAGAAAATTCATTTAGACCAGAAAGAGTGGCACAGATTGCAAAGTTTAGAGGGCTAGACCCTGAAGAGGTTATGAAAAACATATTTGTTGCTAGAGCTTTTAATAGCAATCACCAAATGTTATTAGCAGACAAGGCCCAAGAGCTATTAAAAGAGAAAAACATTAAGCTTGTAATTGTCGATTCTTTAACAAGCCAGTTTAGATCAGAATTTGTAGGAAGAGGTCAGTTATCAGACAGACAACAGAAACTTAATGGGCACATGAGAACTTTACAAAAGATTGCAGAGCTTTATAATGTTGTAGTCTTTGTAACAAACCAAGTAATGTCAAGACCAGATGTTTTGTTTGGTGACCCCACAGATGCTATTGGCGGTAACATAGTTAAGCACGCATCAAAGACGCGAATCTATTTAAGAAAAAGTTCAGGTTCAAAAAGAATTGCAAAACTTGTTGATTCCCCAAGCCTTCCAGACGGCGAAGCAGTATACCAAGTTACAGAAAATGGAATCACAGATTAAATCTGTGATTCAATAATCCGTGAAGATTATGATTAATAAAAAGAAATTTAAATTTAAAAATAAAGAAGAAAAAGAGTATTATAAATTATTAGATAATTTTTTAAAATCTTGGAATAACAAATCAGATAGTCGTTGGGATAAATACTAATTCATTTCTTTCGTTTTATATCCAGTCCAAAAGCATGCACGAACTTTCCGTAGTTTTCATTAGGCTCGTAGTATCTTGATTTTTCTTTGTAATCAAATAGTCTTTGTTTTTTTGTTTCAAGATCATCCTTACACACAATGCCTGGTCCTCCAAGGCAACCGCCTTCGCAGAAAAGTATATCTACAAATCTATATTTTGTATTATTAGTAAAATCAAACATTGCCTTTTCTATACATTTTGGGCCATCGCATACAATTACTTGTTCAAGATTAAGTATGTCTTTTGTTATCATAGAACTTGCAACGCCGCCGCCAAGTGGATAAATTTTTGTCACATCATTATAAAATTTATCAAATTCCCTGTTTGCTTTATTTTCTTCAATATTTTTTAAAATATTTTTTTCTTCGCAATAATCATAGATTTCTATTAGCTCTTTAAAAGTCAGAGCATAGTCTACGCAATCAGAATTTTCTTTGGCTTCTGTTTTTTTAGCAAAGCAAGGACCCACAAAAATGGTTTTATAATCATTCCCAAACTCTCTTTTAACAAAACGCGCCATAACCACCATTGGTGAAGTAACGTCTAGAATATTGTCTTTTAGATCAGGATATTGATTTTCTATTAATTTAACAATTGTTGGGCAATTACCGCAAATAAATTGTTTTTCGGGGTTTTCATTTATTATGTTTATATATTTATAATTAATAAGTTTAGCAGCATAAGTCAATTCCACAACTTTAGTAAAACCCATTCTTCTAAGATCTAGAATAATATCCGGGAACTTAAAATCTACAGGAAAGCTTGGTGCCAAAAGACAAATTGTCTTTTCATTATTTAAAGCATCAACTACTGCTTTTAATTCTGAATTTAGTTCAACCATTTATTTTCTACCTTTTTTCTTAATTATAAAATTATCAACTTTTGATTTCTTATGTTTTAAAAGAATTATCTTTGATGGTTTACAAGTATCAGAGATCTTATAGTCCTTTGATTCTTTTTCAAAAGCTTTTGCGTATTTCAAGCATTCTTCATATTTTGGCATGTTGTCTATAGCCATAGTCTTTCTAGAATATCCAAGATACATATAAGATTTTATTTCTACAAAATCAGCTTTTGATTTTTCAAAGATTTTTACAAAGTCTTTAATATATTTTTTATCATCGTTCATTCCTTTAATTAATGTAAATCTAATAACCTTTCTGCATTTTAGTTTTGGCATTATCCATATTGTCTTTTGTAATCTCTCCCAAGAGTCTTTTATCTTTGGGCGATTAATTTTAAGATGTAATTCTTTGTTTGGCGCAACAAAAGAAAGATAAAGTTGTGTTGGCAGGTTTTTGTGCTTTTGTAAAGCCAAAAGATTTTCCGGTTCCATTCCGTTAGTTACTACAAAAATGGTTTTAATTTCTTTTCTAGATTTTAATTCCTTAATCAATTTCCAAAGGTCCTTGTAAAGTGTGGGTTCCCCAGAAAGAGAAATGGCCACGTGGCTAGGCACTTCTGCTTCTTTTAGTTTTGCTTTAGAAACTTTTGGAAAACCACCAAAACCAGAAAGCAGTTTTTTTCTTTCTTTAAATAATCCGTCAATTATTTCTTTTGGGTTGTCATAGTCTTTAGTAGTAAATTTATCAATAGTCATATACTCTGCGGGTCGCCAACAGAAAATACAATTTTGATGGCACCAAAGGACTGCTGGCGTTATTTGCGCACACCTGTGGCACTCGACATTATAGAATTTTTCTTTATAGCAAACGCCTTCTCCACGCAGAGCTTTTTTATTCCATTCGCAAATCTCAACAGCAGAGTGTTTGCCGAACATACCATAATGCTTATGTTTTAAGTTTTCTATCTTTTCTGTTGATATTAATTCTTTTGTCATAAAAACACTTATTTTTAAACTATTATTATTCTATATAATATATTATACTACTATTTTTATAGTTAAGCATATTAAAAAAGGGTGATATTTTGAAAAAACAGAAAATAAAGAAAACAGAAAAGAAAGTAAAAGTTGAAAAAAAACCTAAAACCGAAAAGAAAGAAATAATTCACAAAGAAAAAAAGAAATCAAACACTTTTTTGATTATAGGAATTTTAATTATAATAATTTTAATAATCGGAGCAGTAATTGCAACAATTGTTTTAACAAAAAACAAAAAGGCAATTATTACAGATCAGGATGTAGATCACAATATAACAATTACTCCTGTCGATACAAATGTAAGTTTAACGGAAGAAGAATTTATAGAAAAATATTCAACATTTATGCTTGAAACAACAGAATTTGGTCAGAAGATACAAACTGAACTTTTAGAAAATATACAAGTAAAACAAAAGCCAATATTTGATCAAATAACCTCCAAATTAAATTTAAATAAAACTGAAATAGATTCATGTGTTGCAGAAAACCTTAACCTTACTGCAGAAATAGGAGAAAACGACGCAAAAATTTTACAAAAGATTTTTACAGACACACAATTTGCACAAATGATTGGTTTAACTGGAACTCCTGCAATTATAATTAATAACGAATATGCTGGCGGTTATCTAACTTATACAGAATTAAAAGAAAAAATTGATGCAGCAATGGACGGGAATGTTGTGGAAGACCAGTTTTATCAAGAAGGAGATTTCTTTTTTGGTTCCGAAAATGCAAAAGTTGTTGTTTATGTTTATTCTGATTATTATTGTGGTTATTGTAAGAAACTAGCACAAGAATCATTAATGCAATTAAAGTCTGAATATATTGATACGGGCAAAATTAAATATTTACCAAAAGATATGATTAGTTCAGAGCCATCAGCCGCAGTATATGCTAATTGTGCAGGAGAGCAAGGAAAATATTTTGAAGCCGATTTAGAATTGTTTAATAATTCTTCCGAGTTTTTAGAAAATTTACAAACTCTTCAAAACAGTATTTTAGAAAAGTATTCAGAAGACATAAATAGAATAAACTCAGAATATGCAATTTTACAAAAATGGATAGAAGAGAACCCAGAGAGTTTTTCTAAGATTCAAGAATCTTTAGCAGCACAAGCACAATAAGTGCTTCTTTCTGCTCTATTTTTATTTATTTTCTTTTCTAAATTATATATATTGTGGGCCCGTGGCCTAGTGGATAGGGCAACAGCCTTCTAAGCTGTGGGTCGAGGGTTCGAATCCCTCCGGGCTCGCTTTAAAGGTAATAAATTATGTTTAACTTTAAAGAAAGATTTGCAGAAGAGATTTCTAAAATTACAAAAAAAGATATTTCTGAAACTCTTAAAATCATAGAAGAACCACCAGATTTTAATCTTGGAGATTTATCTTTCCCGTGTTTCTCATTATCAAAGGAACTAAGAAAATCTCCAAATGACATTTCTAAAGACTTAGTTGAGAAACTAAAAAAAGAAAAACAGGATATTTTTGAGTATTTTGCTGTTAGTGGATATGTTAATATTAAGATAAAACCAGAAATACTTTACACAGAAACAATTTCTCAAGTTTTTGATAATAAAGAAAATTATGGAAAGTCAAAAACTGGCGCAAAAGAACAATATGTAATTGACACCTTTAATGCAAATACTTTCAAGACTTTGCATGTTGGCCACTTAAGAATGATAGTTGGAGGAGATGCTATCTCTCGTCTTTTATCTTTCTCTGGTTACGATTCTAAGCCAGTATATTATGGTGGAGATGTAGGAACGCATGTCGCTAAATGGTATTGGTATTATTTACAACTACCAAAAGACAAGCAAAAGATTCCTAAAGAGAACGTCTCTAAATGGTTTGGAGAAATCTATATTGCTGCTGGAGAAAAAACAAAAGATAATGAAAACTCCACAAAAGAAATTGATAATATTCAAAAACAGATTTTAACAGATAAAGAATTACAAAAAGAAATAGCAAGACTAAGAGACATTTGTTATGATGCTTATATGCAGGTTAAAACAGAACTTGGAGTGGAGCTTGTAGACAAGATCTTTGAAAGCGAGACCGAAAAGAAGTTTTTAGAAATTAAAGATGCATTTTTTAAAGAACACAAAGATATAATTAAGGAAAGTGACGGTGCGATCATAGCAGACCTAAAAGACAAAAAACTGGATGTCTTAGTGCTAATAAAAAAGAACGGCGCACCACTTTATGGTGCAAAAGATATAGCGCTTGTGCAAATCAAAAAACAGAAGTTCCCAAAATGCAAGCATTTCATTTATATTGTGGGTTCAGAACAGGATTTTTATTTTAGGCAATTATTTGGGTTATTTTCTGTGATTTATCCAGAAACTACACACGAGCACATTTCTCTTGGCATGGTAAATCTAATAAGCGGAAAGATGGCTTCTCGTGCAGGAGGCATGGTACTTTATGAGGACTTAAGAGATCAATTGCGAGATAAAGTAAAACAAGTATTAACTGAAAACAACCTAGAGCAGGACAAAGAAATAATAGACAAGATAGTGTTTGGAACAATTAAATTTGAGATGCTAAAGATTGGTTTTAACAAGACCTTTGTGTTTGATATTAATTCCGCTCTTGATCTTCAAGGCGACTCGGCAGTATATATTCAGTATAGTGGTGTACGAGCAAAAAGCATTTTAAGAAAAGCAAATTTCAAAGGCATAAACAACACACCAAAGCCAGAAAAACTAGAAGACGATGAAAAGAGATTATTAAATTTGATTATGCAGTTTCCAAGCAAAGTAGAATATGCTTCTAAAGAAAGAAAACCAAATATTATTGCAAGTCACTGTTTAGATTTAGCTCGTGCTTTTAATAAGTTTTATGGAAATTGCCCAGTAATATCAGATAACAAGGCGCTTCAAGAACAAAGACTAGCATTAATAAGTACTTATCTTCAAACCCTAAAAAATGCAACTTGGTTATTAGGCATAGAGATTCCAGAGAAAATGTGATAAAGAAAATGAAAGAAAAATACTTTGATGTAGTTTCAAGTGAGTTTTTCAATTATCCCTCTGCAGAAGAAATTTTAAAGAAACTAAATATCGAAAAGATTTACGTAGTTAAAGAGATAAACAAAAGAGAAGACCTTGACTTTGTTTTCCCAAAAGCAAAAAACACAAAGCCTGCATTTCTGTTTAAAGACTTAAATCTTTATAGCAATCTAAAAAACAAGATTACAAAAAACGCATTAATTCTTGGACAAGGCAGCAGTCTCTCAGCTAACACCAATATTATATCGAGCAAATCAGAAATTCATCTCTTAAACCCCATTTCCTCAGAAACCGCTTTTGACGAGGGATTAGCAAGAATAGCAAAACAAAACAATAAAATTATTTTTTTTGATATAAGAGAAATAAGATATAATCAAAACAAAGCAATAAAGCAAACATTATTTATTTTAGAGCTATTAAAAAAAAGAAATGTTGAGTTTCGGTTTGTATCTATGGCAAAAGTTCCTGAAGACCTTGTCGATCCAATAGTTCTTAAGAATTTTTTAAGAAATCTTGGGATAGAAAGAGCGATGATAAAAAGAATTTTAGAAGATTTATGAAAAAGAAAAAACTAGCAGTAATCAGGCCAAATTTAAGGCATAAAAAAAGATATCTAGCTATAGAGTTACTTACTTATCCTCAAGGCCTTGATTC
>DAOOON010000033.1:0-7068 GCA_035387745.1 archaeon | reverse complement strand
GTCTTTCCACCATCCCAAGTAATTCTGGGTCTAACTTTTATTAGCATTACTTTTTCAGAATTATCATCTAGAAGTATTGCAAAGCCTTGGTCTTTTGGCATCTGTCCATAATATTTATCCATAGGAATATTAAGATAGCTTGGCCTAATAGACGAAACAGCCATAATGTCTTCTTGAGAAGTCATTCTCATGCTTAAGAAAAAATCACATTGCGATATTGCTTCGTTATGAAGTTTGTTTGGTCTTTGTGTTGCAAGAAGTAAAGATAAACCAGGCTGCCGCCCAACTCTAATCCACTGTAACAAAACATCAAGCGCCATTGATTGTCTGTCGCTAGGCATAAACATGTGTGCTTCATCAATCATCATCCAGATAATTGGCATCTCGCTTTCTTTTCTTCCGCCAGTTAATAAACTCATCTCTTCTTCTTTTCTGTATAGCATTCTTTCTTCATATAATCTTTTACCTAGTATTCCAACAATTAGTTCTTTAATGGATTCCATGCCAATTGCTTCTTTGTAGGTACTAGTATCAACAATAGTTATTGTTCCTGGCTTTGCAAACTCTTTCATTGTTGTTCCGGATCTAGAAAAAAGCCCCCAAGATTTAGCAACAAGAAATCTGTTGTTAAGAGAATTAATTATTTCTTGTGAGGTTTCTGCGTCTTTTTTTGTTTCATTCATGATATCGTCAATATCAAAGAGGCTTCCAACCTTATTTTTTATTTTCTCTATGGTTCTTGAAAGCAAAGACGATTCTGCATCCCTCCAATTAAGTCTAAATACACCCAACCAGTCTTCAATATCCATTTGCGAAGTTCTTATAGAGAAATACCCGTCATGTGGGAGATTCTTTTGTTCATAGAAGTCTTTCTTACCAAAAGGCACAAGGTTTCTGATTTCTATTCCGTCTGGTTTTAGATTCCATTTTTCAAGAAGTTCCGTCTCGTCTTTATTTGGATATTTCATAGTCCAAAATATTCCGACAGTGTCAATAACAATAACAGATAACCTTTCTTTAATTTCAAATGGTTGTTTTGCAAATTCTTCTATCAGAACAGACATAGTGTAACTATTATGAACAATAATATTATTTGCTACAAAATTGTGAGTTTCTGGAACTGTTATGTCATACACAATTTGTTTTTTGTTTATTTTTTTTATATCCTGAATTTCGTCCCAGAAGATATCGCTTGTCGCAATTTTTTTAAGCTCTTCATTTTTTTCGAAATTTGCAATTTTAAATAGTTTTTCTCTTGATGGAGAATTATTGATTGATGACCTTAATGCTTTTGGTAATTTGTATCCAAATTCTTTACCAATTATTGCCCAGTTTTTTGGTCTATAGATATTCCAAATTTCTTTAGGAATTGTATCTACATTCGGATTACTAGATTTTAGTTTTACTTTTTTTTGTATTTCTTTTTTATTTCCAAAAAACCCGATTTTTTTAATAAATTCAATATTTTGAGACGAAAGGATCTTTAGTTCATAATTTGGTAATTTTTTGGTTTTCTTTGTTCTAATTATCGAAAGCAATCCAAATCTTAAAAGTAAACTTTGGATCTGTTGTATTAATTTAGGAGATGAAGACGAATAAGATATATTATATTCATTTTTATTTTTATCAAAATAAATTGTGCCATCACAAGAAAACAGTCTATTTAAGAAAATGGAAAGTTGTTCTTTAGGTAATTGAAATATAGTTTCTGGGACAAATTTAGTTTCTGATTTTACATTATACAAATTAATTTTTTCAAGATATTTTCTAATCGAAGATTTTTTATCAAAAACGATGCCTTTACTAAATTGTTGTCTGTCATTTCTTTGATTTTTGATTATTTTTCTGATGTTATTGTTATCAACAATTCGTAGGTTAAAATTGCCGTGTTTGTTAATTGTGAGTTTGTTATCAAATTTGTTTACGGCAGCAGTAAATTCTGAAATAATCTTTTTATCAGTATTACAAAATAACACAAAACTATTCCCTAAATGGCCCTCTGCGATTAAATACGCTAATAATTTAACTTCGCAGTCAGGAAGCTTTTTATTTCCAAATTTAGGAATAATTCTGGGGGTGGCAATACGACTTCCTTTTTTTAATTCCTTAGATTCTTTCCAACCATTTATTGTTAATAGCGGGTGTTCGGGGGTTAATTCTATTTTTTTACCGCTTCTTAAGGTTATTTTTAAAGTTTTATCAGCAGTACGTTTATAGAATTGATATTTTTTATTGCATTTTAATTTAAGATTGTTTTGTAAAGAAATTATTTTTTTATTTTCTTTTTCTAAATCTTTGATTGGTATCTCTCTGCCGTCTTCTAATGTAATTAAGGTGTTTCCAGTAAGGCATTTACCCCCACCTCTTTTTCCGCAAACAATTGCAACATGTGATCTAGAGACATCCATTAAAACTTTTTTTCCAAGTACTGGTTCTTCTCCGCTAGATACCACGACTTTACCTATATAGCCTGTTCCTTTCTTTCCGTATTTTTTTATGTGGCTTTGGATTCTGCCCACAATTATTTCTTCAGATTCAAAATCAATTCCCATATTTTACCATAATTTTTGTTTATTATTTCCAATAACTGATTTAATTATATTATAAAGTATAGTAAAAGAAACTATAATAATTCCAAGATATATAATTATAATTAGAATATAAGTTATAAGTTGAAGATTAATCAAAAATATAAAAAATATTCTAGAAAGATATACTTGTATTATTGCCCCAATAATTATCGAGACAATCGCAACATATAATAAAAAGATATCGTCTTTCTGTAATAATTTTGTTTTTATAATTTGTTTTTTTTCTTTTTTAAGTATTTTGTTTACAAAAAATATAATTATTGTAGCAAACAATTTTATTCCAATAGCAGACAAAATAATATAAGTTATAAAATAAAAAATAGCAGGGATTAAAAGAGTTGCAAGTTTAATTTGCCCTAAAAATGGTGACAATATATATGTTGCATGCGTAAATCCTGTTTTAGTTCCAATAATAATAAAAGAAAAAGGCAATATAGCGATTTTAAAAGAACTTTCTAGCGTCTCTGAAAAGACTTCGCTAAAACTAATTTGTCCAGAGAAATAAAAAGATCTAGTGATATCTGTTTCTTGATAATTTCTAATATTAAAATTAAAAACAACAAGTCCCACAAGCAATCCAATAAAATAAGCTATAGCCAAACTAGCGGCTACAAATTTATATATTGTATCAAATTTCATACTATAAATATATTATAGATGAATTTAAAAATACTAAAGAAACAGAAAAATAAAGACTTTAGTCGGTCTTAAATTCTGTTTTTTTCATTTTCTTTGGAATAACATAGTAATGCTTTGCTTTACATACAGAGCATTCCGCAGTAAACACTGGTTTTTTATTCTGCTTTTTAACTGTTGCAATGTGCTTTGCCATTCCACCATAACCTTTTTTGTGCTTTCTAACATTTTTTCTAGTACCTACGGCCAAGGTTCTTGCGCCTCTAGATTTGTATTGTGAAAGCTTATGTGGCTGGTGTTTTTTACATTTTCTACAGTATGTCTTTATTTGCTTTGGTATCTTCATATATAATCATTTTTTTAGAAATATTAAAAAAAGAGTCCTTTTTTAGCTTACTCTATATAATATATATTGTCCCATATTTATTTAAAAAGATTGCCTATATATTAATTTCAAGAGGTAAACGTGAAAAACACATGAATTTAGAAAAATATCGAAAAGACTTTCCAATATTAAACAAAACAACATATTTAGATAATGCTGCAACAAGTTTTAAACCTCTTTCTGTAATTAAAGCCATAGATTATTATTATAGAAATTGCCCAGTTAATATTCATAGAGGAGTTTACAAATTATCTCAAGAAGCAAGCATTGCTTATGAGGATTGTCACACAGATCTTTCTAAATTTTTTAATTGTTCTCCTAGAGAAGTTATATTGACTCATAACAGTACTGATTCTCTTAATGTCATAATGTATATGCTATACAATAGCAATTATTTCAAGAAAGGAGACGAGATTTTAACAACAGTCTATGAGCACCACGCAAACCTTGTGCCTTGGCAGTTTCTTTCTCAAAAGCTTGGTTTGAAATTAAAATTTGCAGAGATCAATAAAGACTATACCTTAAATCTTTCTGATTTTAAAAAGAAAATAACAAATAAAACAAAGCTAATAACTATAGCGCACATCTCAAACACCACAGCAGTTATTGCTCCTATTAAAGAGGTTGTAGATATTGCAAAAGAAAAAAACATTTTAGTGTGTGTTGATGGTTCTCAGTCTGCACCACACAGAAAAATCGATTTTAAAAAATTAAATATTGATTTCTTTGTTTGTACAATGCATAAGATGCTTGGGCCTACAGGTGTTGGCGTGTTGATTGGTAAAGAAAAACTTCTTGAAAAATTTTCTCCGGTAAGATTTGGTGGGGATATGATTGAGCACGTTACTTTACAAAGATCAACCTGGAATGATTTGCCAAATAAATTCGAAGCAGGAACGCCAAACATTGCTGGTGCCTTTGGGACACTAGCTGCAATTGATTATTTAAAAAAAGTGGGAATGGATAATATTGAAAGACAAGATAAGATTTTAACAGATTATGCGTTTGACAAATTAAATAATATTCCAGGTTTAAAACTTTACAATCCTTGCGATTCTAAAAAGCAAGGTTCAATTGTCCTTTTCGATTTAAAAGGCATAAAATCAAGAGAGCTTTCTTCTCTTCTTGACGAATATGGTAACATTGCAACGCGTGCAGGTATGCATTGTGCAGAGCCAATTGTTTCGAGATTTAATAAAGATGGGCTTGTTAGGGCCTCATTTTATTTCTATAACACAAAAGAAGAAATAGAAAAATTAGCAGAAACTTTGAAAAAAATAAAAAAAATAATTTAATAATATTCAAAGTCTGCATTTGGGTCATAAAGATAGCTTTCTGAAATTTTGTTTAATTCTGTCTTATCTATCGTACCAAATGTTGTATGTATGTTTCCTTCATTATTAAATCCAAACATAAATACATTGTTTTGATTATTTTCATAAATAGTATTTGACATTTTAAATCCAACATCCATATAGTCCATAGCAATGTGAAATAACCATTCAACTATGGCTTTGTTTCCGCCACCCGCACCAAGTTTAAGATCCCATATTTTCTTAATATAATCTCTATCTTCTTCTGTATATCTGTGTCTATCAAGTCTATGTTCTGCTCCTTTTAAAGTTCCGGGTTCATCAATCCATTCATGTAGTTCTTTAAAACTTTCCCCTGTTCTTTTTTTTGAAATTGCACAATGTACTTCAATACTAGGCATAGTAATTACCTCCAATATAAATATATAAAAATGCCTGTTTTTAAACATTTTGTTTAAATAAATATATAATTCAATAATACATCTATTAAAGGGGGATGATATACAATGAGCGAAATGGAAGGAAATACAATATACATCGGAAAAAAAGGTACAATGTCATATGTATTAGCAGTTATAACACAATTCAATCAAGGCACAGATACTGTTATGATCAAAGCAAGAGGAAAGACAATTTCTAAAGCCGTTGATGTTGCAGAGATTGTGAAGAACAAATTTGTTAATACAGTAAAGGTATCTGACATAGTTATTTCAACAGAAGAGATAACTACAGAAAATAATACCCCTATGAAAGTGTCAGCAATCGAAATAAAATTAAATAAATAATTTTATTTCTTTTTTTAAATTTTTGATATTCTGAAAAATATGGCATTCTTAAATAATATAAAATCATTTTTAAAACGAAAATTATTTTATATATTGGTCATTCTAATTATTTTGTCTTTCACTATCTTTGTAAAAGCCATAAGCGTTTATCTTCAATTGTTTATTTTGGCTGTTTATTTTTATTTTTTGATATTGTCTATACTTATTTCTAAAAAATATTCTGAAATTTCAAAAGCAGAGCCATTTCCAGAAAACCCGCCAACTGTTGCAGTTGTAACATATGCTTTTGGTAATTGGACACCGATAAAGAAAACAATAAACCAATTAAAAAAATTAAAATATCCTATTCCATTTAATATTTATGTTATTACAGATGGCACATGTACATTCTTAAAAAAAGATAAACAAGTAAAGCCTATACTAATTGACAAGAAATATTTTTTAAAAAGTAAGAAGAATCTAAAGTCAGTAATCATAAACCAAGGCCTAAAGCACATAACCGAAGAAAACATTTTTGAAGTTGATGGAGACACCCTCCCAGAAAAAGACGCATTAATGAAGATGACTGGTTCTTTAAAAGGGAATGTTGGTATTGTTGTGGGAGTAATCGGAGTAACAAATACAAAAAAATTTGTTGAAAAGATTCAGGCCATAGAATATAATTTTAGTTTTGGGTTACCCAGAATGGTATTAACATCAATGGGGTCATTAGATATTGGAACCGGCGCTTTATGCTTATTTAAAAGAAAGGATTTTCTAGCAGTTGGTGGTTACAACGAGCACAATATTACAGAAGACAAAGATCTAGCATATAAATTAATCGATAGAGGGAAAACTATCCATTTTGTGGTTGATGCAAAAGCGAAGACCGATGTCCCGAATACTTGGAAGAAATATTATATACAAAGAATAAGATGGGCAAGAGGGGGAATCGATACCACAAATAGATATTTGTCTTTTTTATTTAATAAAAAGTTGGGTATCTTTGGTTATTATCTGCCCTATTCTTTATTTATATTAATTATGAGTATGGCTTTAATTTTTAGATCTGCTTATAATATTATTGCAAATTTTATTGAATATTCTTATTATCATCTATTAAATTTTATTCAATATGGTATTGTTTGGGGGGACATTACTATTAATTTATCAAACATTTTAAATGTTAATTCAATTATCATAATCTTATTTGTCTCTTTATTGGTTTCAATATACTTTATGGGCCTGTCTTTTAAGTATACAAATCACAAATTAGATTCAAGTTATATTCTGCCAATTATTTTTCTGTTGTTGATATATGGTTTTATAATAATAATGATAAATATTATTAGTATTATACAAGAATTATTTGAGGTGCA
>DAOOON010000032.1:0-7250 GCA_035387745.1 archaeon | reverse complement strand
AATGATTGTAAAAAAAAAGAAAGCACAAACTGCTCTAGAAATATTAGTAATTTTTGGAATTCTTATTGTAGGGGCAATTATTTTTGCATTATTTTATTCAACCAATATTGAAAAGAAATTAGATACTTCTTCAAATATTCAAGGCACCTATTCTGATATTGAAAACAATCTACAAAGTAACGACCCACAACAGCCAATAGAAACTTGCGGTAATGATTTTTGTGGTCCAGGAGAAAATTGTATAGGTTGCCCAGACGATTGTGATTGTACTAATTGTCCATCAACTGCCCCAATTTTACAAATTACACGCACGCCTGTTACTGGCGTTCCTGCAGGTGCTCCAGGAAATAATATTTTTCAATTACAGGTATTAGTTTCAAGACAGTTAGAATTTTCTGGTAAAACTATTAAAATAAAAAAAGTAATATTTAATGAAAGTCAAACAGATGTTTTTTATAAAGGGCAAACCCAAATACCAATAACAGGTCTTGAAATTAATCAAGAAATGGTTGAAAGCACACCTGGCAATTTTTTATATAATATTACTAATCTTTCAAGTACAAAATCAGGCGTCTATGTAATAAAAGTTTTTGCAGAAGTTTCTGGTTGTGATCTAAACTCAGAAGCTAAAACTATGATAACTATAAAAGGACTATCAGCAAATTTAAGTTTGTCGCCAGACGGTACAAGTAATCGCGATGACCCATTTGGAGTAGATATTAATGTTAATAATTACAATTCAGATAGTAATGTAAGTATTACAAAAATTTATGTTTTAGATACAAATAATACTTTATTAGATAATGTTTGTTCATATAACGGGAATTTAATAAGTAGTTCTGGTCAAGTTGTAAATATATTAATGAATAAAACTTATAATGATTATAATTATTCTTTTAAAGATACTTTTAGCTGTAAATATTCAGGGCAATATAAGTTAATGTTTACGTTACACGATAATGATGAAAACACAGATTATGACTATAATGCAACAATTGAAAAAAGTATAAAAGATCGTTGTTTATATTTAGGAAATAAAGGAGAAGGAACAGAATCTAAACCTTATGTAATTTCTAATCCAGGGGATTTAGATTGTATTAGATACAATTTAAGTAAGCACTTTATATTAGGAAATAACATAGATTTAAATCACGCACTTATGTCTTCAAATTCAGAATATTATTGGTATGATGACACAAAAGGTTGGAATCCAATAGGCACACTAGATGCAGCATTTACTGGTTCTTTTGATGGTGCGGATTATGAAATACTAAATTTATATTCCAGAAGAAACGATTCAAGTTTCCGTTTTGCATTATTCCGTAACGTTGATAATTCTTCTTTTTCTAATTTAAATTTAACAGGGGTAGATATTAATGGTCACTCTTTATCTGGTTCTTTAGTATTTTCTGCATCCAATTCTACGTTTGATAATATAAATGTTGAAGGGAGCATAGGAACAAACGGGGTGGGGGGCATAGTTGGCTCTTCTGCAAATAATTATTTTAACAATTGTTCATTTACTGGCGAAATACGTGGAGTCATAAACGTCGGGGGAATTGTTGGTGAATCGTTTTATGCTAATGAAACCGGTCCTAACGCAAACAGTTTTAATGATTGTACAGTTGATATAAACATTTCTGGGCCAACTTATGCAGGCGATGGCTACTTTACAGATTCTGCTTACATAGCTGTTGGCGGCATAATTGGAGCAGTGCATTCTTATGGCACCACAATATCCGATTGTAATGTTACAGGCAATATTAAATCTCAAGGATTTACTGGGGGATTAGTTGGCGAAGGAGGGGGAATAGAGATAAATAATAGTTCTTTTATAGGCAACATCAATTCACATGTAAATGTTGGTGGTTTGATAGGTTATGGGTCTGCAGACGTTATCAAATCTCACGCCGAGGTAAACATAACAAATGCGGCATTCCAGCCAGCAATTGGAAATGCATCTATTCCTGGACTTTGGGGCGGCATAGGCGGGCACATTGGCGGTTCTATAGTTAATAGTTCTGCAATCGTAAATATGCAACCAATTTCAATTTCTGAGTCTAATCAATATGTAGGTTATATGGGGGGACTTATTGGTTGGTCAGAGGCAGTAGTTATTCAAAATTCTTATTCAGAAGGAGATATCATTATAGCGGATAACAAAATATATGAAGGGCGATATATTGGGGGACTAGCAGGTCATCTACAAAATATCTGGCCAGATTACGAATATGGTATTAAAGATAATTATTCTAAGGTAAATATAAGCACAGATATGGCAGGTTACAGAATAGGGGGATTATTTGGTTCTGCATCTAGTAATTATGATATTAATAATTCTTATTCTATAGGCAATATAAATGTTTCTGGAACAAAAACAAACGTTGGTGGATTAATAGGTATTAAATCTAGTACCGTTGCCATAAGTAATAGTTACTGGAACACAGAAACTTCTGGGCAAACAACAAGCGCAGGGGGATCTCCAAGAACAACCGATCAAATGACTTATCCAGATTATCCAAGCACATATACAGATTGGGACTTTTCAAGTGTTTGGGCTGAGGACATGGAAGGAACAAATGACGGTTATCCATATCTTTTGCCTAGCCCTCCAAGCGTAGATTTACGCGGAGACCCCGCACCAAAGGTTGTGGAAGAAGGCGGAGAGGTTTTTTCATATATTTTAGTTTCTGAAGATTTGAATATTTTGGATTATGGAATAATTTATAACTAATCTATTAGTTATATTTTATTTATTTATTTTTTTAATTATTATTTTTTAGATTGTAATTTTATGTGTTTTATAATCCAATTCAGTTAATTGATTTCAAAACACTTAAAAAACCGTTTGTTCTAAGATATTTATGAGATTAAAAGTATATTCTGTTTTATTTATATTTATATTATTATTTATATCTAATTTTGTATATTCTGAAGAAATATTTAATAAAGAAATAAATTCAGAAGATAATATAAACAATAAATATCAACAAGATGTTTTTTATCCGCCAGAAGAGGCTTTAACAAAGCAAGGCCAAACACTTGAAAGCTATATTCAATCTTTAAAAGACGGAGCACCAAGAAACAGAAACTCAAGTGTTGACAATATCTGGGGCACTAGTCCGTTAACAGGAAATATTCATATACCAGTTTTGTTAGTTCAGTTTACAGATAACATGCCTACTCTTTCTGCATCAGATATCAACACCGCTTTTAATAGTCCTAATTATTTAGGTGGCGCAGGAATCAGTGTAAGCAAATACTACACAAAAGAATCTTATGGCGATCTAAATATTACTTTTGATATTTATGGCTGGCAGACAGCCCCAAACACTTATTCCTATTATAGTTTAAATAGTAATAGAAATTTTGAAATGGAACTAGCAACAATAAATATGTTTAATTCAACAATTGATTTTGCACAGTATGATAATGACGGTAGTGGAAGAATAGACGGTTACATAATTATTATTCCTGGTCCAAACGGAATAGCACCAACTGGTATTTGGCCACATGCAAGAATACTTAGAAATTATAATAGTAATATGGTAGATGGAAAATACCTTGGTAATGTTGCAGTAGTGCCTGAGCTAGGGTATTCAGATGCTCAGTTCGAGATTCCAATAACCACTCACGAGTTTGCACATGTTCTTGGATTAATGGATTTATATAGTAATACGTCAACAGGCCAAGGAACTGGCCCGTTAAAAGATTTTACAATGATGAATTTTAATTTTTCTCCATATTGTCTTGATAAGCCAATCAATCTTGATGCCTGGTCAAGATATTTTTTTGGCTGGACTAATCCCTTGATTCTAACAACAGACAGTCCTAAAGAAATAAGTCTAAGAAGTGCAAACGATTATTCTGATTCAGTGATTCTAAAAAACAGTTATATGACTCCAAGAGAATTTTTCATAATAGAAAACAGATACAGAGAAAACGTCCCCAGTAATCTAGACAAGTGTATGTTTAATAACTCACCATTACCAAGAAGCGGTTTTGCAATCTATCATGTTGATGAGAACAAAATAGAATATGATTATCCAAACAACTATGTTAACTGGGATAGAGACGGCAATTGGAGAGATGACACCGTAAGTCATCCAGGAATATTATATGAAGAAAATTTTATAGATGATCCTATTGATTATACAGCAAATACACTTGATTTTTATTTTAATGAACAAATATATGGTTGTGATACTTTTAGATTCTTTGATGAAAATAAAAGAATCTGTACAAATCTTTATGCAATTGATGATTCAACAACTCGAGCATATAGCGGTGTAGAGAATCCTTTCATTCGCTTTGAAGCTCTTTCTTCAACTAATCAATCAACAATGACTGCTAAGATGCTAGTGGGAGAAGAAACTGCGATACCAATAGCAAATCCTGCTTCTGGCAATTATGATTCAACAATACAAGTAACTTTAGAAACTCCAACAGTTGGCGCAACAATATATTATACTCTTGATGGCAGCACTCCAACAATTAATTCTCAAATCTATTCTTCACCAACAACTATCTCACAAACCACAACTCTAAAAGCAATAGCCAAGAAAGATAATTTTTATGTTAGTGATGTTTTAATTGAGAACTACACGATTAATCAAACCACTTCTTCCCCTCTTTCCAGTTTACCTTCTGGCAATTATCCGCGGTGGACACAAATCGAATTATCTACAACAACACCAAATTCAAATATTTATTATACTCTTGATGGCACAACACCAAATGTATCTTCAACTCTTTATCAATCACCAATAACAATCGACCATAACTTCACCTTAAAAGCAATTGCTTATAGTTCTGGTTATTCCCCTAGTCAAGTTTCCACTTATTATTATACAACAAACGATATCCCTGAAGTTGCTGAACCTATTGCAAATATTTCTGGTGGCACTTATAGTTCCACACAAATAGTAGAATTAACTACAACAACTCCAAACGCAATTATTAGATACACTCTTGATGGCACAGAGCCAAACAGAATCAAAAGTCTTTATTATAACGGTTCAATAACCATTTCTCAAAATACAACATTAAAAGCAAAAGCTTATCTTTATACTGGTCCAACAGTTCTTAGTTCTCAAGGCGGTTCCAAGAGCGGTTCAACAGCCCTTTTAGGTTTATCAAATCTTTCTCAAGCAACAGTTTCTTGGTATTCTAGTTCAACAATGCTTGAAGAATATGTAATCTCAAGGCAATCAAAACACAAAAACACAATTTCTAAATCTCTGCCAAATATTTCTCAAAATAAATAAATGCTAATTAAGTAATATATATTTTTATAGAATTATATAATGTCTTTATTATATATTTATTTACTAAATATTTAGTAAGTGAATATTATAGAATTAATAAATAAAATAATCACAAATATTAAGTAAAAAAAATTATTTGTTTTTTAATTATCCCTTTTCCGTTATAAATACATTAACATCATTGAAATAGGAATACACATGTATTTTTCGGTTTCAAAAGTATTTTTAGAAATTAATACCCCTTTATCTAATACAAACAATGGCGAATAATCACTTTTAGTTATTTGATTTTGATATTTTACCTCAAATCCAATTAATTTGTTTTCTAATTTTATTACAAAGTCAATTTCTTTTTTACCCTTAAAGAAATATACTTTCTCATTGATATATGTTAAATCACTAGGATACATTTTGTTTATTTTTCTTAGTAGGTGATTTCCAAAGACGAATTCTAGTAGGTTAGCTTTGTTTTCTTTATTTAAATATAATTTTGCATCTTCAAAATAATTTATTGACCCGTTTATTAATGCCCTAAATGCGTGAAATAAGAAGGGATTATTCAGGTATATTTTTTTATCAGTTAAAGAATATTTTATTTGTTTTGTGTTTTTATCAATAGGATAAAACGCATCTACAATCAGCATGCCTTGCAATATTTCTACATAGTTTTCAACAGTTCTAGAGTCTTTAATGTGGGTGTCTTTCATTATAGCGGTCCAAGAAACTTGAGAGGTCTCTTTTTTAATAATTGAAGACAAAATTTGAAAAACATATTTTTGATTTTTATTGACTTTTGCAAAATCTCCAAATATTGATCTTATATATTCTTCATATAACGTGTTTTCTATTTTATTATTATTTTTATAATTATTAATTACCGAAATAAACCCCCCGGTTAATAAATATTCATCTAGCGCATAATCTAATTCTGATTTATATAATTGCAATTTATTTAATGACTCAGGGATTATATTATTGCAAATGTTTATAAATTCGTTATTGTCATTATTAATCATCTTATTTATCTCAGTAAATAGTTTGGGTTTAGTTATTCTTACGAATTCTTTAAAAGACATGGGATAAAAAACCTTGTGCGTAAATGTTCCAGTGTCTTCTCCTCGTCTTCCTGGTAGCTTTTCTACGCTTCTATATATGTCTATAGAGTGTGATCCGGTAAGTATAAAAGTTTTATTTTTATTTGATCTTTCATCTATTATTTTTTTAATTGCTTTTTCCCAATGTTTTACTTCTGAGATTTCATCAATAATAATTAGTTTTCTTTCATTTGTTAAGCTTTCTGCCCAATCAAGATATGTGCCAATTGTTTCTTCTAATTCTTTGGCATCGCTTATTATTAAATCGCAACTAAAATAGAATATAGCTTTTGGATTTTTTGTTTTTAGTTCATTTTTTATAATTATTTTAGTTAATGTTGTTTTGCCGGTTTGTCTTGGCCCCCTTAAGCTGTAAACAATGTCTTTTGTGAAATCAAACTCTGTAATTATTTCAGGCATCCATTTAATTGTGGCGTCCTCTATTGCTTGGATTTTAGGATCGTTATTTATATTTTTTTTATCTTTCCACCAAGGGTTTTGTTTTTCTAAATCCATTATTGATAGCATAACACATATATGTACCAAAAAGCATATAAACTTAAGTAATGCATTCCGGTAGCCTATATAAATGCTGCTGGAACTCATTCCCTGTTTAAAGGTTGTTAACTGTTGTCATTACCAGCAACCACAAATGCCCAAAACCAGTTACTAGAAATAACCAGGAATAAGAGAAAATAACTGTCTACAGTTATTTATTTAGATAATTATTTAAAAGATATTGTATATATTATATATATGACAAAGAAAGCAAATATCTTATTCTTAATATTTCTATTATTATTTATATCTAATTTTGTATATTCTGAAGAAATATTTAATAAAGAAATAAATTCAGAAGATAATATAAACAATAAATATCAACAAGATG
>DAOOON010000031.1:0-7432 GCA_035387745.1 archaeon | reverse complement strand
TGGGCAACACACGGAGAACCTACTGTAATTAATGCTCACCCACATACTGATTGTAAAACAGAAATTGCATTAGTACATAATGGTATAATTGAAAACTTCGAAACTTTAAAGAAATTTCTAGAAAAAGAAGGGCATGTTTTCAAGTCTGAAACAGACACCGAAGTATTAGCACACTTAATTGAGAAGTTTTATTCAGGAGACTTAAAAAAAGCAGTTCAAAAGGCCTTAAAGAAAGTTGTGGGTACTTTTGGTATTGTAGTTATAGATAAGCAAGGTAAAGAACTTATTGTTGCTAGGCGCGGTTCTCCAATAGTTATTGGAATTGGAGATTGCGAATATTTTGTGGCAAGCGATGTTTCTGCAATAATTGAACACACAAAGAAAGTAATGTATTTAGAAGATAATGAAATGGCTTGTATTAATGGTGGTTGTGAAATTACATCTCTTGACAATATAACTTTAGATAAAGAAACCATAGAAATAGAAACAAATCTAGAAGAAATAGAAAAGCAAGGCTATAAACATTTTATGTTAAAAGAAATACATGAGCAACCAGAAACTATAAAGCAAGCAATCTTAGGAAGAATTGATTTTGAGAATAATACTGCAAAATTGGGTGGTATTAACCTAACTACAGAGCAAATAAAAAATATAAAAAGAATAATTATTGTTGCTTGTGGTACCTCCTGGCATTGTGGTCTTGTCGCAAAGTTTTCTATGGAAGGTTTTTTAAGAATTCCAGTAGAAGTTGATTATGCTTCTGAGTTTAGATATAGAAATCCAATAATTGATAATAATACTTTAATTATAGCAATAAGTCAATCAGGAGAAACAGCAGACACTCTTGCAGCAGTTAGAGAAGCAAAGAAAAAAGGTGCAAAAGTAATTGGTATTGTTAATGTTGTTGGTTCAACAATTGCTAGAGAATGTGATGGTGGTATATATATTAGAGCAGGACCAGAAATAGGTGTTGCTTCAACAAAAGCATTTACCAGCCAACTAGTTTGTTTGAATCTTTTAACCCTATATCTTGGTAGAATTATCGGGAGTATAGATGACTCCGGCGCTAAAAAATTAATAAATAATCTTTTAGAATTACCCCACATAATAAGAGCAGAGTTAAAAAAAGAAAATGAAGAAAAAATAAAAGAAATTGCAAAAAAATATTACATTTGTAAAAACACACTATATCTTGGACGAGGAATAAATTATCCAATCGCTTTAGAAGGCGCCCTAAAACTAAAAGAAATATCTTATATTCACGCAGAAGGCTATCCAGCAGCAGAGATGAAGCACGGTCCGATTGCTTTAATTGACAAGGGCTTGCCTGTTGTAGTTATTGCCAACAGTGATTTAAACTATGATAAAGTTTTATCTAACATACATGAGGCAAAGGCAAGAGGGGCAAGTATCATAGCAATAGCTACTCAAGGAGATGAAGAGATAGAGAAATTATGCGATCATGTTATTTTTGTTCCAATAACCTGCTCAAATTTAACGCCTTTTGTTAATGTTATACCAATGCAACTTCTAGCTTATTATATAGCAGACTTTAAAGACTGTGCTATTGATCAACCAAGAAATCTTGCAAAATCAGTAACTGTAGAATAAAGTAAAACTAGTTTTAGAATAAAATAAGAAAAAGAAAAAAGAATAAATTTCTTTAGTTTTTAGCTATAGAAATTATTTCTTTTAATGCAACTACTATTGTAGCAGGTATTGTGAATATCATAATTGCGTGTAATACTCCTGCTAAGTAAGGACCAATAATCATTAAATTTTGTATTGATGCCCCCCCAAGAGATGTAACAATTACAAGACACACTGCTGTAAGTAAGTAGTCTTTAACTTCTTTGTCTGTTATATTTAAGAATCCTACAATTAGACCAAGTATCATTAACAAAGATGTAATTACTACTGGACTTATAAAATTCATTAATATGCCTGAAATTATTGCAATTACAATTCCTGCAATAAATATATAAGCTCCTATTTTTGTTTCTTTTTTTGCCATTTATTTTACCCCCTTATTTTTTGTAATAGAAATGGTTTAGCTTAAGATTTAAGCCTTATATATATCTATTTTAAAAACAGTATATAAAGCTTTCTTTTGCCTTAAGATTATAAAGCTTTTCATACATAACATATATAACAAATAACCGGATTTAGTTAATATTTTTAAGAGAGAGAAAAATATGAAAAAAATAAAAAAAGCAACAGTTAGTTTAACTAAAAAAGAGATAATAGAAAAGCTAAATAAACAGCTTAATTCTCCAAAGAAATTTATTATCTCACCAATTGATATATCATTACTAAGAAAGAAAAAAATAAGTATTAATAGATATGCAAAAGATTTACAGAAAGTTAAAGCAAATTATACTATATTCTTAGGTTTAAAATACACTCTTAAAGACTTAAAAAATGCAGGTTTTAATAATCTGGAATTAAAAAAATTAGGTTTTTCATTAAATGAGCCAAAAAAAGTAAAAGAAACAATTCCACAAAAACCTGTTTTAAAAGAAAAAAAAGCAACCGCTAGTCTAAATAAAAAAGAGATAATAGAAAAGCTAAATAAACAGCTTAATTCTCCAAAGAAATTTATTATCTCGCCAATTGATATATCATTACTAAGAAAGAAAAAAATAAGTATCATTAGATTTGCTAAAGATCTACAGAAAGCTAAAGCAAATCGAACAATATTCTCTGGGCTGAAATATACATTCACGGATCTTAAAAAAGCAGGTTTTACAGCTGCAGAAATAAAAACACTAGGATTTAAAGAAGAAAAAAAAGAAAAACCCCAAAAAATAACAATAAAAAAGCCTATAAAAAAAAAGAAAATAACTTTGTCTGAGCTTTTAAGAAAAAAAACACCAGCAAAGAAATTATTACAATTAGGTTATAATCATAAAAGACTAAAAAAAGCAAAATACACTGCAACAAGACTAAAGAAAATGAAATTTAGTTCAATGTATCTTTTTACTTTAGGGTTTTCTGCTCAAGAGTTAAGAAATGCAAAATATACTTTAACAGAACTTAAAAGAGCAGGTTATTCAGCTAAAGAACTAAAAGACACAGGTTATTCAGCAAAAGATTTACTAAAAGCTAAATTCAGCGAAGACGTGGTTGCTTATGCACAATATCCTGCAAAAGACCTATATAAGCTAAATATTCCTGTAAAGAAATTAAAGATTGCAGGCTATAAAGCAAATGAATTAATTGAAGCAGGTTATACTCTTGAAGACCTAAAAAAAGCATACACAGTTAGTGAACTATTACTTGCAGGCTACACCCTTCTAGATTTAGTAGACAAAGAAAAGATAAATATTCAAGATTTACTTGATGAAGGCATAACAGTTTCTGATCTTTTAAAAGAAGGCTTTAGAATTAAAGAATTAGTACCATTAGGTGTAACCTTAAAACAATTAAGAGAAGCAGGAATCTCTGCAAGAGACATGTATAGAGCTGGTTATTCTGTAAGAGATTTAAAAGAAGCAGGCTATAAGCTTATAGAAATCTTTGAACTAAGAGATCTTTTAACAAATCAAGAGAAAAAAGAAGAATTTAGTTTAGAGGATTTAAGATATCTTAATTATTCTGCTAAAGATTTACTGTTGTTTGGATATTCTCCTGCAGAATTATATTTCTCTGGTTTTACTACAAAAGAATTATCTCAAGCAGGTCTTTCTTGTTCACAATTAATGGATGCTGGTTGTTCTTTATCTGAAATAAGACTTTGCGGTTGTGAGCTGCCAGAGTTTATTGCGAAAGGTTACTCTGCAAAAGAACTAAAGAAAGCTGGTTTTTCTGCTCTTGAGATTCATTTGGCGGGCTATAGTTTATATGATTTAAGAGATGCAGAGTTTGATGCTAAAGAACTTCTTGGTATTGGTTATTCTGCAAATCAATTTCATAATCTTGGTTTTACTGCAAGAGAGCTTTATTTTGCAGGTTTTGATCTAAAGGTCATAAAAGATGCAGGTTATTCTGCAAAAGAACTAGCTGATCTTGATATCGATGTTATAGAGTTTGCAAAGGCCGGTTATTCTGCTAAAGAAATGAGAGCAGCAAGCTATAGTGCCTATGATTTAAAGAAAGCATATTCTGCTAAAGAGCTTAGATATGCAGGCTTTGATTCTGCTTCTTTAAGGGATGCTGGATATTCAGCAAAAGAGTTACATGATGTTGGCTTTTATCCACGAGAACTATATTATGCTGGCTTTCCTGCAAAAGATGTTTGGAAATTAGGTCTAAAAGCTAGACAATTAAGAGTTATAAGATATTCTGCAAAGGAACTAAAACCTCTTGGCTTTTCTGCAAAAGAACTATATAAGGCAGGCTACAGCCCAGACCAACTAATAAAAGCCGGCTATGGTTATAAAGAATTAGCAGAACTAGGAATTAGCCAAAGAAGACTACAAAGACACGTAAGAATAAATTCTAAGGGCTACGTCTTCTAATACTTTCTTTTCTTATTATTTTTGTTGGTTTTCTAAATATCAAATATATTATTTTTAGAATTACAAATATAGTTGGAATAAGCAAGATGTTTAGAAAGTCCTGTAAATTAAATACTCCAAATCTAAATAACAATAATAACCCTAAAATCCAACCAATTGAATAATAAATCGTTGTGTGAATTTGACCAGCAACTGCTTTGTAAGTTAAAAACGCAATATAACCAATACCATAAATATAAGAAATATATTGGAAAATCAGTTGATCTTGCCAGGAATAACCAAAAGCAATTTCTAAAAATCTAATAATTAAATAAATTACTCCGGGAATAATAATTCCAAAAATTATTGTTTTTTTTGTAATTCTAATAAAAGAGTTAATAATTCCAGAAGATACTTCTGTAACTTTATTTTTTGGCTCTTGCATTTCTATTCTTTTTAATTTGTTTTTTTATTTCTTTTGTTTGTTTCTTAACAACCAAATGCCCTGTTCTTAGAAAATCCTGTAGACTTACTAGCCCATATTTTGTAACTATCCATGAACCAGTAAAGATAATACCTGCAAACCAAGGATTTACTCTTAAAAGTAAAGAAGCAACTCCGCCAGCAGTTGCTACTTGTAATTCTGGTTTAGAAAATAATTCTCCTACTCTTTCAAAGAACAGTTTGGATTTACCCATTTTTGGATTAATCTCTGCAACCATTTCTCCATTCCTAAATAATCTAACCTTTCCATCTTCTTCTGAAGAAATAATTGATAAAACATTAGGAAAACAAGAAATCCCTCTAGCAGCAGAATGTCTTGTTCCATGTCCCAAAAGTATTTTTGTTTTTTTAACCTTTACGCCATAATCTACTATATAACCAGAATTATCCACAACAATTGCACCATCAAGTTCTAAAAGAGCTATCAGAAGTGTTTGTGTTTCTTTTTTAAAAATACTTACTTTCTTATTTGAAAAAAGAT
The DNA here is from genome assembly GCA_035387745.1 of archaeon. Classification (GTDB taxonomy): domain Archaea; phylum Iainarchaeota; class Iainarchaeia; order Iainarchaeales; family CSSED10-239; genus JAKQTP01. Next base: position 2,008 of record DAOOON010000031.1, on the reverse strand, counting down.
CAGGATAAAGTCTTTCATATTTATTAGAAATATCAGATTTACTTATTATAAAAAAAGAACCTTTTTTCTTGTTTGCCATTCCGTTTACAATTTGTGTAACTGTAGAAATAACTTTTTTGTTTAAGTTTGCATTATGTTTTTTTTCGACCATATTATCTATTTCTCCTAATTGCCCTATATTATATATTTTTAGTTAAGTTTATAAAATAATTTACTAACATATATTTTATTAAAAATAAAAAATTAGAGATAAATTATGGTAAATACACTTCTGTTTTTGTTATTGATGTCCGGAATATTCTTACTTGGCTTTTTTGGAAATATTTTTTTTAAGAAAACCAAGATATCTGATATTTTAATTTTAATATTTGTTGGTATGCTTTTAGGGCCAATATTTCATTTAATACCGATTAATATTGTTGAACTATTAAAATCTTTTACTCCAATATTTGCAGCAGTTGCATTAATTATTTTATTGTTTGATGGTGGATTGTGCTTAAATTTTAATAAAGTTGTCAACGAAATAAAAAATTCATTTATTTTCACAATTTTAATATTTTTATTTACTGCAGGAATTAGTGGTGTATTTTTACATTATGTTTTTGGAGTAGAATGGATATTTGGGTTTCTTGCAGGATCAATTATTGGCGGTACTAGTTCTGCAATAGTAATTCCATTAGTTACAAGATCAAGTGCAGGTGAAAAAACCAGAATAATACTGACATTAGAATCAGCAATGACAGATGTTTTTTGTGTTGTCGCAACAATAACAATTGCAGGGTTAATTGTTTCTCAATCAATAAACGCAACAAATATAGCTCAGGGCATATTTTCTGCATTTGCTATAGCTACTGTTATTGGTCTAGTTGGAGGGTTAATCTGGATAAAAGTATTAAGAGACTATACAGAAACAAAAGACTTTGATTATCTTCTTACTTTAGCTTTTTTATTTTTATTATATGTAGCGACAGAATATCTAAATGGAAACGGAGCATTCTGTGCATTAATCTTTGGATTAGTTCTAGGTAATGCTTCAACAATTCTAAAAGCATTTAAGATGAAAGAATTTACTATGGAAAAAAGCATGTCTCATTTCCAGACAGAAATTTCATTATTAATTAAGACTTTTTTCTTTGTGTATCTTGGAATAATAATTGACCTTACAATTATTTCTCTTGAAACGATTTTAATCTCGTTAGGCTTGATTGTTGTTTTAATAATTGTTAGAATTCTTGCAGCAAAATTATTGTTTTCAAAAAGCCTTAATAAAACAGACCAAAATATTATTTCTGCTCTTCATGCTAGAGGCCTAGCAGCTGCAGTACTTGCAACATATCCCATAAGTATAGGAATTATTAATGACTTTACAAATAAGCTTGTGGCGGTTGTATTTTTAGTAATATTAATAACAAACATTACAACAACCATCTATTTATTTTTGGTAGAAAAAGGGATAGCTAAAGAATTTAAAATTAAAGCAAATAATTTGGTGAAATAATGTTTAGATTAAAATCAAGAAAAGGGATTTCTGAGATTATTAGTGTAACGTTATTAATAGTAATTGTAGTAATTCTTGCTAGTCTTTTCTTTGCGTGGTCAAGAAACTCGGCAAAGACAAAAATGGACCAAGTTACAGCAGAGCTAAAAGCAGCAAGCGATTTAGAATGCTCAAATGCGCAATTTTATGTTGATTCTTGTACAATCTATAGTACTACTAAAACAGTAAGACTTGTTTTAATGAATAATTCAGATATTAGGTTATTTAATTTACAACTAATAATTAATGGAAATGTTTCTGGAAGTTTTAATAAAATAGTAGAAGCAGGAGAAACTGCATATCTTTCAACAGACACAAATTTTACTGTTAATAGAGGGGATCAAAATTCTTTAGTGGATATTGATATTGAAGATATAGATAATATAACTTTAACAAACGGCGCTTGCCCAAAAGAAGTTATTGATGTAAGCGGTTGTAATATTGTTAGCACTTTTTGGCCACCAACAGCAA
>DAOOON010000030.1:0-7678 GCA_035387745.1 archaeon | reverse complement strand
TTTGTTTGCATATAATATATTTATAGACAATTATATTTAAATAATTAACTAATTGTTAAAAACTAAAAAAAGTACAAAAAATGCTTGTCTGATAGCAAGAATGAGATTTTAGAAATTAAAAAAAGAAATTGTAAGTTATTAACCAAGTAGTTATTCTAATAACCAATTAATTATAGGTATAAACTTTATTCTTTTGCCATCAATTGTTTCTTCTTTTTCTAGATCTTTGTTTATTATTATCCCGACTTTAATATTTAATTGATCCATACATTCTAATAAAGAACTTACTTCTCTTTCTTTGGTTTTATTGTCTGCTAGATTACTACAAGCTTGTGCTACAAGTATTGGTTTTTTATTATCTATTACTATAAAATCTGTTTCCCCTTTCTTTTTATAATAATATATTTGTGCATTTTCTTTCCTTAGCTTTAAATATACTAAATTTTCAAATTGCTGCCCCCTATCCTCTACTAGTTTTGTTGAAATATTGTTTACTAAACCAACATCTATTGAATAACATTTCATGGGGTTTGCTTTTCTTTCCTTATAAGAATTTGAATAAATTTCTATAAATTGGAAAAGATATGTTGCTTCTAGTCTTTTTATTATAGCTTTTGCTTCGTTTGTGTTTTTTAAACCAAAGTTTTTCTGTATGCTTCTTAAAGAAACTAATGTAGAAATATTAAATAATAAATAATCGGAAACGTCTTTTATTTTTTGATTACTTTTTAGATCTTTTGTGTCTTTTTCAATTATGTCTCTGTATAGTTCTTGTAATATCCTATAGTCATAAAAAAATACAACTTGTGGGAAACCTCCGGTTTTTTGATAATCTTTAAATAATTTTTCAAGTTCTGCTTTTTCCTTTATAGTGTATGCTTGTTTAGTTTTAAAATCTTTCGCATAAAGGTATTCTTTAAAAGAAAAAGGGAATATTTCTATGTCTATGTGCCTGCCAGTTAGATGTGTGCCTAAATCAGCACTTAATAATTTTGAGTTTGAGCCAGTTATTATTATTTTTTTATTTTGTTTTAATTGCCTATTTATAAATAATTCCCAAGAATCTATATTTTGAATTTCATCAAATAACAAATAATCTTTATCTTGGTATAGCTCTTGAAAAGCCAGCATTAGTGTTTCAAAATCCCCTGTTTTAAAATTTGCTATTCTCTCATCATCAAAATCAAAATAATAATAGTTGTTATTTATCTCTTTTATAAATTGTAAAACTATTGTTGATTTTCCTACTCTTCTTGGGCCCTTTAATATTGTGACTATTTTTGGATGAATTGATTCTTTTAATAATTTTAAATAATCTGTTCTTATTAGTCCTATATCTTGAGAATCAATCGCTTCTTTTTGAGAAACAATTATTTCTTTTAATTGTTCTTTTGAATACATAAATAATTAATGTATAACAACATTTAAAAAGCGAGTGGTAAAACGCACGCACTTAAAAACGAAAGTGGGTGGAGAAACGCACGCACTTTTTTCTTTAAAGACAAAAGTATTCGATATTAAAGAACATTTTTCTAGATATAAATGAGCCGCATTTGTAATAAAAAATTATGGTCAGTTGGCTGAACAAAAAACGTCTTTTTTGGTCAATCATATGAACAATAACAATTGACAAAAATAGCACATTTATTTAGTCTGATAGCAAGTTTTAAACTAAATAAAAAGAAAAGAAATTACTCTAATAACCATTTAGCTATTGGAATTATTTTTATTTTATATCCTTCTACTATTCTCGTTTCTTCTTGGTCTCTCGTTATAATTATTCCTTCTTTAAGATTATAGGTTTTTATTGCATTAATTAATCCTTTAATCTCTCTTGTTTCTGTTTTTTGATTCATTTCATAAGATACTTGTATGGCTTCTTTAATTTGTGTGCCTTCCTTTACTACAAAATCACATTCTTTTTCTTTTTTATGATAATAAATTTCTTTATTTCTTCTTAATAATTCTAAAAATACAACGTTTTCTAAATACCAGCCATTATTTTCTGAAAAATTAACACTTATTTTTCTTACCATCCCCATATCTATAAAATATGATTTTTTTGGATTTTGTATTTGTTTTCTGATAGATTTGTCATATTTGGATAATGTAAATAAAATATATGCTTCATTAAGATAATCTATGAAATTCTTTATTGTGCTTGTGCTTTTTATTTCTGAATTAGCAATTATCTTTTTATATGATATTATCTGGCCTATGTTATTTAATAAAAATGAGATTATTTCTTTTATTTCTTTTACTTGCCTTATCTTTTTTCTAACAATTATGTCTTTATATATTATATTTGTGTAATATTCTTTTAATATCTGAACATCATTTGTATTTATAACATGCGGAAATCCACCTATATTAAAATAATCATCAAAATATTTATTTAATTTAATGCCTTCTTTTGTTGATAAGTTGTTTATATCTATTGTTTCTTTCTTTGCAGTAATGTATTCTTTAAAAGAAAATGGGTAAAGCTCTATTACTTTGTTTCTTCCTGTTAAAACAGACGATATTTCTGAACTAAGTAAAGAGCTGTTTGATCCAGTTACAAATATTTTTGCCTCTTCTTTTTCGTATAATCTATTTACGAATTTTTCCCACCCGTTTACATATTGTATTTCATCAAAAAAAAAATATTTTTTTCCAGATTCGTATTTTTCTAAAAATATTTCATATATTAGTTGTAAATCCGCAATTGTTAAATTATTTAATCTTTCGTCTGAAAAATCACAATAAAGGTAATCTTTTGGATTTATTTTAGTTTTAATTATTTTTAATAATGTAGATTTACCACACCTTCTTACCCCACTTATTACCACAATCGAATCATAATTTATATAAGATTTTAAATCTACTTGTCTTTGTATAATGTTTTCTGATTTCTCAAAACTTTCTCTTTGATCTAAAATTACTTTTTTTAATTCATCTTTTGTTATCATACACAATCATAAATATAGTGGTTGAAATAATATTTAAAGCTTTCGATAGTAACGAATGATTACTAAGCAAAGCTTTCGATAGTAACGAACACATGCGCGCGGTGTTGTTTAGATTATGATATTTAAACATCTTTTAGATGTGTCATTTGTAATGACACATTTTTCTATTTTGTGTCATTTACAATGATGCATTGTGTGATTGTAAGATTATGGTCTGATAGCGAGTTTTAAATATTGCGCGTGAATCCGCGTAAAACCGGTTCAAAAAGAAAAAGAAAAGAAAATTGTAAGTTATTAGCTTACAATTTTGGTTTTAGACTTATTTACCAACCATTTATTGTGGTTACTAATTCGCCTGCTGCTGTACCTGTGTCTGCCTTTGTCCAACCTGCAACGTAGATATTACCGTTTGAGTATTTACCCACAATGTAATCTCCTGTTTGTGCAAGGAAGGTATTTGTTATACCGTCTGCTACTGTATTTGCAAGGTGTCCACCGACAACGATTAAGGTACCGGTTGCTGCCATAGAGTCTTTCTTTAGAAGATCTGACACGGTTACTGGAGTCATAATGTATTCATCATATGGGTTCTCTTCTGTACCGCCTGTTGTTACTGTTCCTGCACCGATAAAGATTTTTGCATATAATTGCTCTTCTGGTATTGTTGCAGTGAATTTACCACCATCAACTTCGTACTTTGTGCCCCAATCGGTATATGCCCATCTTAAATCATCTGTTTCTTCTTGATCTAAATCATAGAAGTCTTCAGAAGTAACTTGAACAAGACCTGCTTTGTACTTTGTACTGCTGGTATTTACTAAATTGCCTGTATATGCGTCGATATGTGCAGTAAATGCCCCTTCTGTATCATCTGAAACGATAAATTCAAACATAGACTTTAGTGCTGCTGTTGCAAAGCCATCATCGTTATCACCGATCATTATACCGGTTTTGTGGTTGTCAACATCTACGCTGTCATATATGTCACCAATTTCCCAAGTGTGGTCCTTGTCTAAATCGTTTATGGTTCCTGTAGCTCCTTTTTTTAAGCCAACAGCGATTTTTTTAATGCTTGTATTTGAATCGGTATATATGGTATAGGTCACTAGTTCCTCTTCATTATTCCATAATCCAACATTAAAGTCGATTGTATTGTTATCTGGTATATCGTATTCGTGTAATGTACCCCAAGTTCCGTCGTGATCTAGATATTCCCCGTCGCTGTTTGTTTCTTGTATAGTAAATTTACCAGAAGTTGTATTGAAATCAAAGTACAGTTTCTTGTCATCAATTGTTTTTCTTGTGGTATATCTTTCTACACCGTTACTCCAGGAAGCATAGTCGTAAAAGAATATTTCGTGATCTTCGTCATCTGCATCTGTATAATTTATATATCCATCTTCAACAGTTACTGCTTTTGAATCCTCTTCTGTAAGACCTTCAAACTTAACTTTTGCAAAGTCAAATGGATATGATGCTGAATCTCCGATTTTTAGAGCGTTTTCGTTTTTCCATTCTACATCTGGGTCATCATTATAGATTGTTATGCTTATTAATGCTTTATCAACAACCTCCATATCTACTGCCCATAACTCATCTTCAGATTCTGGGAAATCCTCAATTAAATCTCCGTCTTTAAGAGTTAATTTTGCACTAGTTCCTGCGACCACCGCAACTCTGTTAGAATATACTTTTGAAATTTCTACAGTTACATCAAGATAGTCACTAAATATTTCGTCTCCTGCTACAAATATGTCTGTAGATTTGACTGTGCCTGAAGCATCCTTTAATCTTAATTCTACTTCGTATTCATTCTCTGCCCCAGAATCAAGGATGTTTACTACTTCTATTGTGTAATTATCTGCTGTAAAAGAATCTCCTTCACTATATGGTGTGGTTGCCTTATTTTGAACAAGAGTTAATTCTTTTGATGTACCGTCCCATTCTTCTAGTGTATATTCTTTACCCATAATCTCGAATTTGAAATCTGGACTTCCTGTATCATCTGCACCGTCTTTTATTCCTGGTGTAAATGTTACCTGGTATTTTAATTGTTGGGACTCTATTGTTGTTGTTAAGTCTTTTACATCTTCGTCTGGATCAAAAGCAACATTACCTGAAACAAGTAAGAAATCTTTTACTTTTATCTCTGTTGTTCCAAATTTTGTATTATTTACTTTTACTTTATAGTCTCCAAGCGCAGGATAGTCTTTATAATCTAGTTTTAAATCCGCAAAATCGTCTCCTATTTCGTTCTTTTTGAATTCTTTACCTTCGCCGGTTGTTGTGGTTGTTTCGCCATCGGATGGTACCCATGAAGCATATAGTGGGTTCTCTCTCTTTGCATTACTTGCAATTGCGTTTGCAATGTTTTGTGCCCATGCATCATCGTCTCCGACTGTTCCGGTAACTAAGGTTACTTTTGGTGACATGTCTGCTGTGTTGTAAACATCTGTCTTTGCAACAGAACCAAATGCTGTACCATTGTTGTTACCAGCTATTGCTACGCCAAGAACACCTACACCTAATGCAAGTGCTGCTGCGCCAGCAACTACTTTCTTTACATTTATATTCTTCATTTATTTCTCCTCCATTTTAGTTTCTTTTCTAACAAAGAAACTTTTTTTGTTTATGAAGATTGAACCTGTGTGTATTAATGACTGGCTCAAAAATAAACTCCAGTACAAAACAGATTCAGTTATTCCATATATGTGGAATATAGAACTTAAGGGGCAGTAATGTTTAAAAAGGGTTGGTTTTTAGAGCTTACTTTTTTAGTGGCTGAAATATTAGAGAAATAGCGAGGTTATGGCAAAATTAAACCCGTTTTTATGTATAATTGGCCCCTTAAAATAAGAATTTTAAAAAAAATAGAAACTGCGTTTTACTTAGATTTTTTTTCTTATATATTATATAGCTTAAAATACATTTTTCAAAAAATAAAAACTAAATTACACAGGGGGTGGAAGAGTGCGCCTTCTTGAAGAAAAAAATTATGAAATAAAAGACTGCACCTTTTCTAATTTTATTAAATTGCTAAAATCAAAAACATTTAACTAAACAGGGGTGTATGAGTTTGATCACCTAAAATAAATAAAAGCCAAAATAATAAAAAAACTCCAAAAGATATCAAAAACGATATCTTTTTTTACTATTTTTATGTCGCCTACTTTTTATAACGTAAATTGTACTTTTTTGTATAATTTAATATATAAAAAGGGTTATAAATGTTTTTATATATATGTTTATTATGGATTTATCAAAACTCACTAAACTGCCTTTGTTTAGAAACAAAGATCTAAAATTACACTATGGGATTAAATATCCAGAAGTATATATCTGCAGACACATTACAAAAATAAAAACTATAGAAAAAGGGAAATATACGCTGCACGAGGATCCATTAATTTATGCAACACAAATTATTAATCCATCTTATCTTTCTTTTTTATCTGCGCTTAATTTTTATGGCTATACTACTCAAATACCGTTAAAAGCAACAGTTGCTATAACTAAACAAAAAAAAGAACTAAGGCAAATAAAGTTTATTAAAATAAATAAAAGAAATTTTTTTGGATATAAAAAAATAAGATATGGCGATTTTGAAATATTTATTGCAGAGAAAGAAAAACTACTATTAGATTGTTTAATCTATCAAAAATATGTTAGTATATCTGAATTACATAAATTATTAAAAGACAATCTAGACAAAGATAAACTAATTAATTATTTAAATAGAATAAATAATCTTGATTTAATAAGAAGAACAGGGTATCTACTAGAAATTAAGGGAATAGACATCTATGAAGAATATCTATCAAAAATTAAAAACACTAAAAAATACATCCTATTAAACAGAAAACTTAAAAAATCAAAAATCAACAACGCAAAATGGAAAATAAATATAAATGAGGTTCTTGATTATGATCAATATTGATGAATTAAAAGAATATAAAAAAAAAATAAATTTCAATCTGGGGCAAACTGAAAAAAACTACCTGCATATTGCAATACTTTTTGCAATATCTAAATTATTTCCTGAAAAATTAATGTTTAAAGGAGGAACAGCACTAATGCTTTGTTATGGACTGGATAGATTTTCTGAAGATCTGGATTTTAATGTAGTTGATAAAGATTTGAATATTGATGAAACATTAAATAAAATAAAAACGTTTCTTGCAGACTATGATATTGTAATTGACTATAAAATAGAAGACAATAAATTTCAAGACACACAAGTTTATTTCTACGGGCCATTATATAAAAATACAAACAACACCAGATGCAAAAACACTATTGATTTCTCTAGAAGAAACGACTACCTCTCTAATGGCGCAGTTTCTAGAATAAATCACATCTATAACGAATTCCCTGTATTTTATATCAACACCTTAGATATTAAAGAAATATTAGCAGAAAAAGTGCGGGCCATAATGACTAGAAAAAAAGCGAGAGATGTTTATGACTTATATTTCTTAATATTAAAAAAAATAGAAATTGATAAGGATATAATAAATAAAAAACTGGCATTCTATAATCAAAAATTTAATTTAAAAGAATTTATTACAGAAATAGAAGACAGAGAAAAACTCTGGGAAACAGAATTACCTCAGTTGATTCTTAATGTTCCGGGTTTTAAAGAGGCAAGTGGCGAAATCATATCTAGCTTTAAAAAACTATTTCTTTAATTTAGAAAGAGCCTCATTTTCTCTCTTTAGCTTATGTAT
>DAOOON010000029.1:0-7988 GCA_035387745.1 archaeon | reverse complement strand
ATTTTTGCTTTTCTTTTTCTATAATTCCTTGAGCTGCAATTACTCCAGTTATTGCTGCACCAACAATGTTACCAGAAACCCCCGCACCATCTCCTACCATAAATAGATTTTTGATTTGTGTTTCAAGATGCTTGCTTGTTTTTATCTTTGTTGATCTAAACTTTACTTCAGGAGCATAAAGAAAAGTAGAGTCTCCATTTAAACCAGGAAGAATCTTATCAAGCATCTCTATTCCTTCAATTAAGTTTTTTGTTATTCTGTAAGGCAAGGCCAATCCAATATCTCCGGGTATTGCTTCTTTTAAAGAAGGAGAGATATGAGCATGTTGTAATCTTGTGTATGTGCTTCTTCTGCCAGCCTGTAAATCTTTAAATCTCTGAACAATTGGTTTCCCGCCCCCAACTAATGTTGCACCTTGTGCTACAAAGTTTGCATAAAGTCTTGTGTTTTCAAGTGGTTCTGTTAATTTAACTTCTGTGACTAAAGCAAAGTTTGAGTTTTTACCATCTAACCCGTGGTTGCTATAACCATTAACACAAACAAAATCATCATATTCTTCTGTGGCTACAAACCCGTGAGGGCAAGGACAGAAGGTTCTTACAACATCGTCATATGTTTTAGAATACATTAAGTATACGGTTTCGTACATTAACTCTGCATGTTTTTCAATTAATGCAGCAGGAAATTCAACTCTTACTCCTACTTCAATCTTATCATAGAGTTTCTCAAGATTGTATTTTTGTGAAAGCTTTTCAACCCAAGAAGAATTATATCTCCCTGGTGCACAAATCACATATTTTGCCTTAAGTTCTGTGCCATCAATCAATTTAACTCCAAAAATCACGTTATCTTGGACAATCAAATCCACAACTTCTGTGTTTGGCAATAAATCTATATTATTTTTCTTAAGATGATCTTCTATCTTTTGAATAACTGCAGGAAGCTTATCCGTTCCAACGTGTATTGTTTTCCTTATAAAAAGTTTAATATTGTTCTTTTGAGCAATATCCACAACCTCTTGTGTTTTCTTTAAATCTTTTGGATAATATTCTTGAGGCACTCCAAAATCTATAAATAGTTTTTCAACATAATCTAGATACTCTTGATATTCTAATATAGAATAGAGATGAAACATTTTTTCATGGCTTAGAACAGGAGTAAAATGAAGCTTACCATCAGAAAAAGTTCCTGCACCACCAAAACCAGTCATTACTTCTGTTTTTTGTCTGTTTTCTACTAACTGCCCCTTATCAATCAATAATATTTTAAGAATTTTAGTAGAATCAGATTTTGTTAATTCGTATGCAGAAAAAATTCCGGCAGGCCCTGCGCCAATAATAATAATATCGTAATTGTTAGTCATTAAATAATCACATAAATAATTATAAACCCAAAGCAATTTAAATATTATTGTATACTAAATTCTTAGTTGTGTGATGAAAATGACTGAATTAAAAATAAAATACATATTTTTAGGAAATAAACCAATTAAAGAACCACAATTAATAAATAATATTCTCTGTATATATTCAAATTCAGGAAATCAATTTTCTTTTGCTAAGAAAAATGCCCGTCTTTTTGAATATCTTTTAAATAGTAATAACCAAAAAAATACTATCGCGTTATTACATAACAACCAGTTCTATGACTTTGTTTCCAAAATGTCAAATATTAATAATTATACAAAAATTTTAGAAAATAACAAACTAAGCAGATTTAATTATTCAAAAGATTTAATTAGATATTTCCAGAGAGGAGATGTTTTTGCTGCAGAAAATTTAATCAAAAAGGAAATTAAAATAAATTATCTTAATTTACTTAAAGAAAAATATCCACAATTGATAACCCAAAAAAAAGAAAATAAAAAAAACACATCCAAAAAAGAAACGAAAGTAAAACAAAAGCCACTAATTAGAAAGATATCTATATCAAAATAATCTTTATTGTATAATATCGTCTATATCAGAAATAATAAATCCACTTGCTTTAGGATGACCATTGCCATCAAATTTTCTTGCTATCTCTGAACAATCAATTGTTCTGGATCTTAGACTTACTTTATCAAAATTGCGTTTATCCCCTGATTTTGCATAGATCTTATACCAAACAACGACTAACTCAATATCTTGATATTCTTTATTATTAAATATATAATCAGAAATAAAGCCAGGCTTAAACTGCGAATTTAAAACAAACGCATTATGCCCTTCAAATATTGTTTTTTTGCCAGTAATTATATCGTCTTTTACTTTTGTTTTAATATAAATGTCAATTAATTTTCCATGTTTAATTATATCTGTAAATTGAGAATTGAAGTATTCATCATTAAAATATTTTAAGAAAAGATTTATAATCTCAAATTCTTTTTCTGGTTTGTCTTTATCATATATTTGCATATATAAAAAATCAATATATTGTAATATCTCATTAGATTTAGGCAATTGCCATTTCCAGATGTCCATATCTTCAATATATCTTGAAAAAAGACAAGGATTTTTATTAAAATATCTCCAAACAATAGTTGAAGTCGCCACCTGATCATCTCTAAGTCCTGCAATATCTAATTTTGCAAGTTCTTCGATTGTGCTTTTGTGGTGATCAAACCAAATAAAATCTTCTTTGTATTTTTCTAAAAGCTGAACCATTACATTGTCTTTAAAACAAAAATCTAAAACCACGACTCTATTAAATCTTTTCCAATCAAAACCATTATTTGAAAAAAATTCAAATATGTTCTTCATACCATAATGTACTTCATAAAAGAAATAATCCTTTCTAAGATCTTCATAGCTTGGAATATTGTTATTGTGATTTAACAAATATTCATTATATGCAAAACCTAAAGCAGAAGTTAACCCATCAATATCGTTGTGATAAAAAATTAGTGTTTTCATAAATCTATTTCACTTTACTTTATATCTCTAAAATTTATAAATATCTAAAGGCAAAAAAGATTTAAAATAGGTTGGTTATTTGTATTTTTGTTTTACATTTATATATAATACAAAAATTAAAAATATTATTAAAATAACTATTGCTAAAACAAAATAACCAGAATTAAATAACGGTTTTTGAATAACATTAATTGGTTCTTCTATTATTTTTTGTTTAGGTGTCGTTGTATCTGCTATTTGTGTTTCTAAATACTCTCCAGAAATAATAACTGGGTTATCTACAGAAGATGTCGTCACCATATCTGCAGAATTTAATTGTGTTGAATTTCTAGATACCACTGAACCCATTCCAGAAAATAGCCCTAAAAACACAAAAATACCAAGGCCAACAAACAGACTTACTATTAAAGCTAAAAATAATTTTGTCTCGTTTGGTCTTAATAGCTTTCTTCCTTTAAAAGTTAAAGAATAGTATTTCCATTTTCTAAAAGATTCTTCTTTTTTAACTAACCCAGCATTTGCTAAAACCTCTAAATGCTCTTTAATTGTTGGACCACTAAGTTTTAAGGATTTTGAAAGATCAGAAAGAGTTTGTTTTTTTCTATCTAGTTGTTTAATTATATCTAAACGAGTGTCTGATGCTATGGCTTTTAAAGTCTCTTTATCAATTGTAATCTTATCTTCTATTGGTATCATATAAAATATCTTAGAAACTTTGTGTTTTTAAATATTGGTTTTTTCTAAGGAAAATTACTAATAATAATATTTAAAATCTATTATGTAATATTATATATAGACCTTCATATGACTTTAAACTTTATTCAGACACCAAAACAGCAAAAAACAGACTTTAGATATTCTGTACTGGATGGAATTTTTTGGGCAATAATGTATTACCTTACTTCTGTTTTTTTAACGCCTTATCTTTTAGAACTTGGCGCAAATAGTTTTGAGGTTGGATTACTATCTTATGCACCACTACTACTTGCGGCAATTGTTTGCTTCTTTTCTTATGATATCTTAAAATTATTTAACTCTAAGAAGCAGATGATTGTTTTTTTTGTAATGATGCATGCTGCCCTATGGATACCGGTGGGATTTTCGCATCTCTTTTTTGAAGGAAAAATGCAAGTTTGGTTTGTTTTAATTATTGCATTTTTAATAACAATTATTAGCCAGTTTATCGGGCCAGTATATACTGATTGGATTGGTAAATTATTTGATTTAAATAAAATTGGAAACTATAGTGCACGAAAAAGTGTAATTTTACAATTAATATCAATCATACCTTTAATACTTGCTGGATATTTATTACAAGCAATAAGTAATAGAAATAGTTTACTTGGATTTACAATAATTTTTATATTTTCAGGATTTTGTAGATTTGTTTCAGGATTATATATTAACACAATGAGTAGAACAGAAGACAAAGAAGAAATACTAAAAGAAACTGTGCACACAAAAAAACCAATGTTTTCTGTATTTAAAGAAGAGATGATAAAAGATAAGACTTATCTCTACTTTATGATTGTAATTCTTATTTACTATTTTAGCCTTTACATTACGGTGCCTTACAATAAATTTTATTTGCTTGAAATCATAAAGCTAAGCTATACAAAATACCTAACTTTAGAAATTACTGCAATAATTGGTGTAATATTAAGTCTTTTTTACTGGGGGAAAGCTTGTGACAAATTTGGTGCAACAAAAGTACTTAAGGCTACAATGATTTTCTTACCACTCTATCCTTTAGCATTAATTTTAGTCCCAAATAATCTTGCGATTTTAGGCTTTTTAATTTTTATTGATGCTTTTATTACAGCGGGTCTTGGTCTGTCCATTACAACATACATATACCAAAACCTTCAAAAAAACCTAATAACTCATTACACCTTTTTTATGGTGTTTCAAGCAGCAGCATTGACTGTGGGTGCGCTTCTTGGAGCTTTAATAAATAAGATTGCAACTAACTATTATGGCACAGAAACAAAAGGGCTTGTTGTGGTTTTTGCAATCGGCGTTTTCTTTAGAATAATTACTGCAATATTTACAAGCAAAATAAAAGACAAGAGACCGCCACTAAGAAAAGACAAAAATATAGTTATAGAAATAATTACATTTAGACCAATACGTTATGGCATAGTTGCATTAACTAAAAGATTTGAAGTAAATCAGAGGAGAATCACACGAAAAGTTGGACAAACAACCGTTCATCTTCATAAAGACCTTAACAAAACTGCAAAACGCATAATTAAAAATACAAAAAAAGCAATAACTGAAACAAAAAAAATATTAGAGAAATGAAATAAATCAAATCTCAAAAACAATTGGCTTTTTTATATCTCCACCAATCTTGTTAAGCAAGAGAATATCTCTTTTCTTTTTCTTTGCCATAGTTAATGCCAAATCTTGATAGGTTCTACCAATGTGCGTTATTTTGTTTTTGCCATAGTATGCTTCTAAGGTCATTGGTCTTGTTGGAGTTATTAGGCCGTTTCTTCTGTTGCCTCTGCCTGTTGCCCCACTATCTCCCATCTCTAGAGAGGTACCTGTCTTTGTCAAGAATTGCGTTTCTTTTGTGTCTCCTATATTTATTTGTAGGTTTTTTATTTTATATTTTTTCTTTAATTTCTCTTCAAGTTGTGCTTTATACTTAAAATATTCTGCTTTAGATTTGAAATTATCAATAAATGCAAGCGCGATGTATATGTTCTTTTCTTTACCATCAAAAGCAAACATTACTTTGTTGTCTGTTCCAATATGCTTGTCTGTTTTATGAAGATAATCTATATAGTTTCCAATATCTTTAATTAATTTCTCGTTTTTACTTTCAGGAAGACCTACAGCAAAACTTGTATCATTTGCTTTTTTACAAGCGAAAATATCATTTAGATCTGGACTGCCGTGATTTAAGAAGTTATAAACCTCGTATTTCATGCCTTTCTCAATTTCAAAAGATAAAATGTCTTTAATTACTTTTTCTAAAATTACATTAATGTTTTTTAACTTAGTATATTGCCCAGCAAAAACAATCTTTACTGGATTTGTAAATTTTCTTTTGTGAATTTCACCAGCACACACCATTGTTTTATCAACATTGTAGTGTTTAGGTTTTCCGTAAACCTTCTTATATTCCTTAAATAATTCTTCAGACAACCTTTCTGAAAGATTATCTGCAATTGTATCAGGGTGGCCTATTCCTTTTCTTTCTATTACTTCAATATTTCTTTTCATATTTTTTTCTCCTTTTTTATATGTACTTATTAGTAACTAATTAGCACACAGCAATTTATAAACATTTTGGAGTTTTAGTTACTATTATAGAACTTAAATAGTTACTATAAAATAAATTGGTGAAAAAATGTCTTCAGAATCAAGAGTTAGCCCTTATTTTTCAAAAGAGCAAATAAAATTAATTGATGGCCTGGTAAACAAAATTGGATGCTCAAGAGCAGACGTTGTTAAACAGCTTGTTCTAATCAAGCTTACAGAAATGGGATATTTCAATAAGGAAAAAAAATAAAATAAACTATATAAACATATTCAAACAATATATATAAGTGATTTAGAGATGTTTAAAATAAAAAAAAAATGGTTTCATAAATCAGAACATGAAATAAACAAATTAATTATTTTTTTAGGCGCATTCTTATTAACAATTACTGCAATTGTTATGGCACATGATAAAAATTGGATATCTGTTAATGAAGGAGTTATTACAACTTTAAAAACCGTATCTATTGTGCTATGGACCTACTTTATAGCTACCATATTTATTAGATTAACTCAAGCACAAGTTTTCAAGCTTTTTGATGAAAGCGTTGATGCAGAACAAAAACTCTTGTTAAGTAAATTATATATTTCATTTATTTATGTTTTATCAACTGCTTTTGTTCTTTGGAGAATGGGGGTTACTCCTGAAAATATAACTATATTTTTAGGACTTGTAGCAACAGGTATTGCATTTGCTATTAGAGATTTTATTCTATCTTATTTTGTTTGGTTTATGCTTCTTACAAAAAAACCATTTAGAATGGGCGATTATATTTCAATAGGAGAAGATGAAGGTATAGTTAAACATATAGGAACTTTCTTTGTTTTTATTGACCCAATTAATACAGATCTAAAAGGTACCGTAAAGATACCAAATAAACTATTTTTAGAAAAAAAAGTAATAACTTATGGCGGGGTTAATATTCCAGTAATGGTGAAAGCGCCTGTCACTTCTGTTGAACTTAAGGATGTAGAAGAGAAATTAAAGGAGATAAAGAAAAATTTACTGAAGAAATATCCAAAATATACAATCAATCCAAAACTTATTTCAGACAAGGAATATGTATATCTTTATTATGACTTTACTGTGCCCCAAACACAAAATCTTGCAGAAATTAGACATAAATGCTATGAAGAAACATATAAGTACTTCAAAGGGGCAAGATAAATGACAATTTTCAAATTTGGTTTTATTCTTTTAATATTTTCTATTTTATTTATTTTAAATCCGGTTTATTCAGAATATCTAGGGAATTTAGAATTTGATATTCAAGATGATGGAATCGCAATAATTTCAGGGAATACAGATTATTCTGAATTTAATATCACTCAAACAGACAAATTAACTAGTAAAAACAAAGAAAATTGGTTATTTGAATTAAATACCCCTATTTTTGAAAAATATTATTATTCTATAATATTACCTAAAGATGCACAAATTAATTATATCAACAGCCCAAATTCTGTAAGAATTACATCTACAAATAAAAGAATAAATATTATTTCTACTGGCAGTAATCAAAACATACAAATAAAAATTCAATACAGAATTATACAAAATGATGATTTAAATAGTTATTTTTTAGAAGGCATAATTTCTGGCATAGTTATCGTTTTTTTGATAATTATATTATCGTTTTTTAAATACAAAAAAAAGAAGAAAGAGCTAAAATCTAAAAAAACAAACAATATTTTCTTAGATGAATTAAATGACAGACAAAAAAAAATTATTGATATTTTAAAATCTACAAAAAATGTAACTCAAAACTATCTTTTAAAAGAACTTAAAATTCCTAAATCTAGTCTTTCTAGAAATCTTAA
>DAOOON010000028.1:0-8512 GCA_035387745.1 archaeon | reverse complement strand
CTAAAACTTAAACATCTATTTATAAACTAATTGTTCTTTCTATATTTTAATAATTTTTAGTATAATGGTCTCTAATTTTAAGAGTTAGAGAGTACCTTAAATCGCCAATTTTTAGGCATCTATTTATAAATATTTCTCTACTTATATTTTTATATCTACAAAGAATAAATTTCGACTTTGTTTTTTTGTAGAGAATTCTTTTTGTGAGGGTTCAAGCTATTTTGAGTCTGATGTTAGGAGAAACATACAAGTGCGCAAAGGCAAAACTTTGTGTATAGATTTTGTGTGCATTAACGATAATAAAACCAATTCCAGCTGATCCTGCTGGTGGATATCGCTATTGGAGTTTGACTAAGACATGCAAGTTTGAAAGTCTCGACCATGAGAGACTTTGGCAAACGGCTCAGTAACGCGTGGTCAACCTACCTTTTTGACAAGTTAATCTTGGGAAACTGAGGATAATGCTTGATAGAAAAACAAATCTGGAATGATTGTTTTTTCAAAGGTCTTACGATCATGTTTGTAAGATGCGAAAGGATGGGACTGCGTCAGATTAGGTTGTTGGCAGGGTAATTGCCTACCAAGCCGAAGATCTGTACGGGCCTTGAGAGAGGGTGCCCGGAGAAGGAAACTGAGATAAGGTTCCTAGCCCTACGGGGTGCAGCAGTCGCGAAAATTTTACAATGCGGGAAACCGTGATAGAGTAACTCCAAGTGCCAGCTAAAACTGGCTTTTATATAGCTTAGATAGCTATGTGAATAAGGGGGGGGCAATATGCGTGCCAGCCGCCGCGGTAATACGCAATCCTCGAGTGGTATCCAGCATTATTTGGCTTAAAGCGTGTGTAGCTGGTTTATTAAGTCTTTTGTGAAAGCAGTGGGCTCAACCCATTGAATGGCAAAGGATACTGGTAGGCTAGAAATAGGGAGACGTTTAGGGTATTCCTAGAGTAGGAGTAGAATCTTAAGATACTAGGAAGACCACCTGTGGCGAAGGCGCTAAACGAGAACTAATTTGACAGTGAGACACGAAAGCTGGGGGCGCAACCCGGATTAGATACCCGGTTAGTCCCAGCTGTAAACGATGTGAATTAGGTGTTGGGTTAACTACGAGTTAACTCAGGGCCGAAGGGAAACCATTAAATTCACCGCCTGGGGAGTACAGTCGCAAGGCAGAAACTTAATGGAATTGGCGGGGGTGCACTACAAGGGGTGGATGCTGCGGTTTAATTGGATGAAACGCCAGATATCTTACCAGAACAGACAGCAAGATGATGGTCAGTCTGAAGGGCTTACCTGATGCGCTGAGAGGTGCTGTATGGCCGTCGCCAGCTCGTACTGTGAAGCTTCCTGTTAACTCAGGTAACGGGCGAGACCCATGCTATTAGTTGCTACTTTTTTTAGTGATAAGGAAAGGCACTCTAATAGGACTGCGTTGGTAACAATGAGGAAGGAATGGGCGAAGGCAGGTCTGTATAGCCCGATTGCTCTGGGCAACACGCGGCATACAATGACTAGGACAATGAGTCTCTAACCCGAAAGGGGGTGGCAATCTCAGAAACCTAGCCGAAGTTCGGATTGAGGGTTGCAACTCACCCTCATGAAGCTGGAATCCCCAGTAATCGCGTGTCACTATCGCGCGGTGAATATGTCCCTGCGCCTTGCACACACCGCCCATCAAGCCAGTTGAGTAGAGTGTGGATGAACTCTAGCCTATTAAAGGTTAAAGTAATTCTACATTTTGCGAGACGGACTAAGTTGTAACAAGGTGTCCGTAGGGGAACCTGCGGACGGATCACCTCCTATTTTAAAATAAAATTGCGCAAGTGATTTATTATTTGAAAAATACAAAAAATTTTATAAACAAAATTAATTTCTTCTAACACCCCACAAAGAATTAAAATCTTTATTTTTATTAAACGTAAATTCTGTTCTTTCTATCAGACTAAATTTTAAAATAACTCTTTATATTTATTTCTTTAATTAATTATATTAGAGGGCTTCTAGTTCAATGGTAGAATATCTCCTTCGCATGGAGAAGGTTGCGAGTTCGAGTCTCGCGAAGTCCATCAACCGGTTTCGCTCGGGTTGGCGCGCAGTAGTTTTCGCGCTTATGCGCAATTTTAAGATTTGTTTATATTTATTTCTTTAATTAATTATATTAGTTTAGACAACAGGGCTTCTGGCTCAACGGTAGAGCACTTCCCTAGCACGGAAGGGGTTGCGAGTTCGAATCTCGCGGAGTCCATGAATCCTTTTCTTTGGAAGAAAAGTATTTCATTCCAAAAGAACACTTCCAAATTTTTAAAATAGATTTATTTATATTTATTTCTTTAGTTAATTATATTAGTTTCAAGCAATTTAAGAAAACTTTTTAGAGGGCTCCTGGCTCAATGGTAGAGTACTTCCCTTGCACGGAAGGGGTTGCGAGTTCGAGTCTCGCGGAGTCCATGCGTTTTTCCAAGAGAAATTAATGAATTTCTCTGGGCCCAGAAAAAAAGAATTTTTCCTTTGGGCTTTTAAAAAGAAACACGCGGAAAAGAAACTATTTATTCTGCAATTCTATTTTTAGATAGCTTTTTAAATTATTTATTTCTATTATTTAGTGTGATTATAGTATGCCAGTAACAAAACCAGCAGGTAAAACTGCACAATCAGGAACATTAAAAAGAATAAT
Organism: archaeon; assembly: GCA_035387745.1. Lineage (GTDB taxonomy): Archaea > Iainarchaeota > Iainarchaeia > Iainarchaeales > CSSED10-239 > JAKQTP01. The sequence continues at coordinate 5,836 of DAOOON010000028.1, read as the reverse complement.
TGCAAATAGAAATTTAAAAAAATTAGAATTAAGAACAGAAAGAGATTATATAAAATTAAAAGCAAAATTACAGAGATTACAAAAACCAACACCTAAACTACAAGAGGAAATAGATGCATTCCATAAAAAGATGTCAGCATTACCTCCAGAAATAAGAAAGAAAATAATTAGATCAAAAAAATAAATTAATTGTGATAATATGATAGACTTTAAAAAATCAATATTTTACGGACTTACAGGAATTAAGTGGTATTATTTGTTATTTATTTTTGTATTAATAATAATATACTCTATAGCTAATGCATTACAAAATACAACGATTTCTCTTATTTTTTTATCCTTGTTATTCGGAATAATAGGAGGAGTTATAGGCACAAAGATTTCAGGGAAATTAAAAAATCTTAAAACATCTAGTAAATCAATATTGAAAAACTCAGGAGTTTATTTACTAATGTCATTAATATATCTGATTATAGAAGTAGTAGTAATAGTTTTAGGTGTATTTTTAATATCTGTTGCAGCAACCGCAAATATTGGAGAGCTTACAGATTTGAGTATCGAATCAATAATCTATAGTTCATCTACGGGCACATTAGTAACTATAATGTTTTTGTTTTTCTTATTTGGTTTTGCAATAATGGCATTAGAATTTATGAAAGTTATTGGTTTAGTAAGAAGTTTTAAAACAAATAAATTTTCAGAAAATTTTAAAATGTTAAAAAACCTAAAAGCAATATTTACAAAAGATTATTTTACAATAACAATGTTTTGTTTAGGATATGGAATACTAGGAATTGTAGTTGTTGGTTTATTATGGATAATTCTTAGTTTATTTAATGAAACAGCCGCTACAATTGTCGCAAATATATTAGCAACATTTTTATTATATGTAATAACAAGTTCTAACTATTCATTGATTGCAGATTATCAACATGATAAAAAGTAAAGCTTTTTATTCTCTTTTTCTCTTTATTTATATATTAGTAGTTGGTGTTTTGGCATTTGGGATTTTTATTCCAAAAGGAAAGTCCACTCACTAGGTTAAAGTTATTTTCTGAATAGAGAATATAACGGCTTTTTGTTTTAACAAATGATGTGTAGAACTGATGGACAGAAAGAGAGGCTGAAAGACGCAGAATATAACTCTAGTGCAAGGAAGTCAACTTCCGCTTAGACGAATTGCCAATTTAGTACAGAAAGTGGCTTATAGCCAACTACTATAATTTTATTCTTAGATTGCTCTTTTACCTTTTAATAATCCTTCTTGATATAGTTTAATTAGATTTTTCTTGTTAGAAGTAAATTTAGTTAATCTTCTAACATTGCCTTCTGGGTAAATGACTATAACATTGGAATATTTTTGTACATCTTCTATTGTGGGGTCTTCAAAAACATGGTAAACATAATGTATGAAAAACGGTACGCCAAAATACAGAGATTTAGTGAATAGATTAAGTAAAGTAAATGGGCTGTTTCTAATTTTATGAGCAAGAGTTTTTTTCTCATTCATAATCCAAATTATCTTTTTATCTTTATTTTCTTTTACTATTTTTAGAAATTTGTCATTAGGTATTTCTTCGCCATCATAAAGGTTATTATATTTTGTTTTAAGAGAAATATAGGGGGCCAGATAAGAAGAAACTTCAATTATATCTAGAGTGTTTTCTTTAGCATTTAATATTAAAGGTTTAAGTTGATTAGTGTCATATACCTTAACATAAAAATTAATCTTGCTTCTTTTTATTTCATTAAGATCAAGTTTGTGCTTTATTCTTTCAATTTCTTTAAGTACTTCTAAATCAATTAGCTGTAAACTTTTTTTATGTAATACTAGGTTTTTTACCTTGTGGAGCATCTCAAAGACATCCATATTTAAAAATTTTGCTCTTTTTGAAACTAGTTCTTTAGTATATACCTCTGAAGCAAAGGTAACTTGCTTTGAAATAAAATAAGCAGTGTTGTGAGCTCCCGCAGAAACAGCATATATGCTATGTATTCTAGGATAAAGATTTTTTTTATAGAAGGCAGTCAATACCCCTGCAGCAAATACTCCACTCATTGCTCCTCCTTCGATTATTAGTATTGTGTCTCTTTCCATAGTAAAAGATATAACAATAATATTTATATTTGCTTTCTTTATTTAGTATAATGATGACTGGAACATTAATTACAATTGTAGGGCCAATGTTTTCTGGTAAGACCACAGAATTACTTAGAATAATGGATAGAGAACTAATTGCTAAAAGACACTCTGTTCTTTTCAAGCCACAAATTGATAACAGATACTCAGAAGAAGACGTACTTAACCATAACGGCATTGGAAGAAAAGCAATTATTGCCAACGATTCTCACAATATATTGGACAAAACCCTAGAACTAAATAAACAAAAAGCAATAGAAAACGTTTTCATTGACGAAATTCAGTTCTTTGATTCAGGAATTATAGAAATAATTAAAAAAATTAATGATTTGGGAATAGCTGTTTATACTTGTGGTCTTAACCAAATCTTCAAAGGAGAACCATTTCCATTTAAAGACGGAAAAAGAGACATAGGTTACTTGATGGCAATAAGTGATCAGATAATATCTCTTGATGCTGTTTGTAATGTTTGTGGAAAGAAAGCCACAAAGACCTATAGGATAGGAACAGATACAGAAACAGTGATTGTCGGCGGGCAAGACAAATATCAAGCAAGATGTAAGGATTGTTTTAAGAAATAAAATAGATAAATTATGCCAATAAAACCTAAATTAAAAAGACGTTGGGGCAAACCAAATAAATTAATAGAATCAACTCCAGAAATTAGTAAAAAAGAAGCATTCTTTATTAAATCCGGAAAAGAAATTAAAGAGATATCTAAAAATAGAGCAGAAAACGCAGTTGGCCCAGATTTAGAAAAATATAATGCTTTTGAATTAAAACATAAAGGCAAACATATTATAAGAATACATACACACGGCCCTGGTATAAGACACATGCCTAGCCCCGCAGACATTGCGGTATTTTTTATGGATTTTTTTAATAATCATCTTATGGAAAAAAATAAAACCATTCAAGATTCTGTAACTAAACAAGATTTAAAAAATTCAAAATCAGAAGTGATTTCTGTAATTGATGAAAAAGGCAAAGAAACAGGAAGAATTCACGTGCATCTATCTTTAGAAGCAGTAAATCAATTAAAAGAATATTTTTTAATGATGAGTGTTTATACAAAAGAACAAATAGAAAATAAAATTGCTTGGGATATTCAACAATTAACAAGAAAACAAATTTTAAAAAAACACAAAAAAGGAATAGAATTAACAGACGATCAAAAATACAGGCTTCATTTACATGCCACCAGATATTATTATGAAAAAGTGCTTAAAATGAATGTGCATTTTAAAGGAATGCCAGGATATAAATACAATGAAAAGTTATGTGAATTTGAAAAGGTATAACATTAGATTTATAAATAATTCATACTTAAGATATTAAAATAAAATAAAGGAGAAAGATAAAATATGGATGAATCAATTCAATTTATTGCAAATTTTGATAAATTTGTGTCTATTAAGAAATTAACAATAGATAAAGAAGTTGGACCTAAAGAAGTCATAGAGTTTCTTACAAGCGTAGAGTTTTCAACCTCTCAAAAGATTAAAGATTATCTTGCAAAGATGTGCGACATTAAAAAATTTGAAGAAAAGACAAAGTCCTTGATGGCTCTTGAAGCAGGCAAATTTATAGATGAAGTTAACTCCAACAACACAAAAAAGATAATAAAAGAATTTATTCCAGAAGGCATGGACAAGAAAGACGTTAAAGACGCATATACTGAATTATTTAAAGTATGGCTTATAGAAAAATATGCAGTAGAAAAAGGCATAGTCTTTGCAGCCCACCACATAGTCTTTCCAGCAAATAAGAAACTAATGAAAATTAAGAAATAGAGGGTAAATAAAGTGAATTTAATAGATAATGTAAAATATCAATTTAAAACAGACATTACCTGGATTTCTTTAATATTAGTAAATATTATTACTTTGGCATTAGCGATCATTCAGAGATGGGATGTTGGAACGATATTTTATATTTATTTATTTCAAACTATTATACTTTGGTTTTTTACGATATTAAAACTACTATTTAAGAAAAATATTAGCTTTATTGGTGCAATAGATAACACAGGACAACTTATATCTATAGAATCCAAAAGTGTTGCTAAATTTCAAGTAATTATACAGCAAATTACCTGGATTTTTTTTTATGGATTCTATTTTCTTTGTTTTTGGCTTTTATTTAAACCGCCTATTTTTAGTTTCGGGATAATCACAGTAATAATCTTATTTTTTATTAACCATTTAATTTCTTTTATTTATTATTTAAAAAAAGAAGCAAATAAAGAGCAATTAGCACAGACACTTACTAAAATTACAGGATATAGATTTGTAGTTATACATATGACTATATGGTTAACGGGGTTATTTACCCATTTTATTAGTAAAACAGATTTCTCATTTAACCTTATTGCATTAATTGTACTATTTATACTTAAAACTCCTGTAGATATTTATTTCCATAATAAAGAACATGAAACAACTGAAGACATTCAAAAAGAAAAAAATGAAACGATTAATAAAATTAAGCAAAATGACGCAATAGTCAAATCAATAAAAGAAAGAGTAATTAGTCCAGAAGAAAAAAGGAGAAATGTTATTTTAACAATATTTTTGTTTGTTTTTTTTATTTTTCCCATTTTTTTGGGAATAATTGGTTTGCTTATTTGGTTTATTTATTTTTTAATTTATCTTGCTATAATGATAAAACCAATAAAAATAAAGTGAGATTATGAGTTTTCTAGAAAACTTTAAGTTAAAATGGGATATATCCCTTGTTTCGCTTATTTTTACAAATCTAATTGTTATTGTCTTAGCGGTTGTCCAGAAATGGGACTTAACAGTAATGGTATTTTTGTATTTTATACAAGGCTTAATTATTGGCTTTTTCCATTTCCTTAAAATTATAAACAAAAAAAGAATAGATGTTTCTAATATAGATTTAACTAAGTTACCCCAGATTAATTACCTATCTTTTTCGTCAATAAAAAATCTCAAAAATTTATTGGCTTTTATATATTGGTGGATTTATAATGGTTTTTTATTACAATTTATATTTTTATTTTTCATTTTCAGAATATCAATTATCAAGAATGCTTTTTTAGGCGTAACTAGTCAACAAATTGCATCTATTAATTGGGTCTTTTTTGGTATTTCTATATTGTTATTTTTTATTAATCACCTTCTATCTTATATTCTAAACTTTAAAGCAGATACAGAAAAACCAGAAACAATTTATGGATTATTATTTTTACCATATGTTAGATTAATACCATTATTTGTTGTTGTTTTTGCGTTATTTTTTAATTATGCAATAATTTTATTTTTAGTTATAAAGACAATAATTGATGTTTATACTCACAATTATATCCATACAATAGAGAATCCAGATAATAATAAAAAATATATAATTAATTTGTCAAAAGCCGATTCCGCTCCAATTATATTGATTATATTAGTTTGTTTGTTTCTTAATTATATTTTTCCTCCATTTATATTTTTTTTTGGGCTTGCTTTTGTAAAGATATTATCTATGATAAAACGCAAAAAGTAGCTATTTATATAATTTTTCTTTCTTAAATATTATATCAAGCAAAATAAGGATAATCCCTCCTTAGCATAGCGGTTAGTGCGACCGGCTGTAGACTTTAAGTAAACACACTATTTTTGTTGTTGTAAAACGACAGAAAAAGGCAGTGACCGGTAGATCCCCAGTCCGAATCTGGGAGGAGGGAAT
>DAOOON010000027.1:0-8544 GCA_035387745.1 archaeon | reverse complement strand
ATATGCCTCAAAAACTAAAGATTGTATGTGACACAAGAGAAAGAGTTAGCCAAATCAATCAGGAATTAAAAAACCTTTCTAACGATTCTTTTGAAGTTGAAGTGCTTATCGAGCAGCTTTCCTTAGGCGATTATCAGCTAAGCGACCAAGTCTTGATAGAAAGAAAAACAATAGCAGATCTTGAAAGCTCGATAATCGATGGGCGAATTTTCTCTCAACTTGATAGTCTTTCAGAGAAGGTGTCAAAACCTGGCTTAATTATTGAAGGCATTATCAACTTCTCAGATAATGGTAACAGAATCAACAACAAGTCTTTGATAGGTCTTATAACTTCAATTGGTCTTAACTATCGTATTCCAATATTTTTCACGCGAAATCAAAAAGAAACAGCATTATTTCTTTATGTGATTGCTAAAAGAGAACAATATGGTGTAAAGACAGAAATAAAACATCGCTTCAGTAAGAATAAGATGTCTTTTTCTGATCAACAACTTTTTATTCTAGAATCCTTTCCAGACATTGGCCCAACGCTTGCCAAATCTCTTCTTAAAAGATTTAAAACAATTAGAAACATTTCTCAAGCATCAGTTAAAGAGCTACAAGAAGTAGAGAAGATGGGCCCAAAGAAAGCAGAAAAGATGCATTATCTTTTCTCAAGGGTGTTTGATTAATTATCTAATATTTTCAAGTTCTTCTATTTGCTTAATTGTAAGCTTTAATAATTTTTTTATGTGTTGTTTTTCTTCAAGCAACTCTGAATATTGTTTTTTTAATTCTAGTATTTTTGCATTCTTTTCAAATTCTAATTTTGTTAATTGTTCCTTTGATAAATGTGGTTTTCTCTTTTCATGAAGGCTTTCAATTGTTGTAATATTATTATAAATTTCATTCATTTTTTTGTTTATCTTTTGAATTCTTTCTCTTGTAGAATACGGGTCTTTTTTTATTATTCTTGCGACCTTTGCATAAAGTAATTGTTGATATATTGCATTATCAATGCTTCCAGAAAACCCAAGACTTTTTAGATTTTTTCTAGCATCGTGAAATTGTCTTACAAATTCAGGATCGCTATCGATAAGATCTTTTAAAAAATCCATTTTTTCAAAGACTTCTAGAATATTTTCATGAGCAATACTTACTCTATTTTCATATTTCTTTTCTGTATTGGATTTTAGTATTGGCTTAATTTTAGATTGTGGTATTGTCTGTCTGCTTTTTATTACGCGTCTTGGAATTGGTGGTTTTGCCATAATTTTTCTCTTTGTATGTTCTTTTTAAATAGTTTTCTATATCAATAATATATATAAGACATATATTTATAATATATTTCTAATTATTAAAAACGTGAATAAAATATGGTTGAATGGAAAAGAGTATCAAGGAGAAAAGCAACAGGCGGCGTAAATAACGCAGTTAATGCTAAAACAAAGTCTTTAAGCGAAAAAGGCGGAAAGTTCTCAAAGACAACAGTTGCTAAAGTCGATAAGAGATTTAAGACAAGAACAGTTGGCGGCAATAAGAAGATAAAGATTTCTCATGCTCAGTTTGTTTTGGTTTCTGAAGGCAACAAGACTATAAAAGCAAAAGTTATAGATGTTACAGAGAATCCTGCAAATAAGCACTTTGTTAGACAAAAGATTATTACAAAAGGCGCAATCCTTAAAGTAGATGTAGATGGTAAAGAAACAAGGGTAAAAGTAACATCAAGACCAGGTCAGTCAGGCCAAGTAACTGGTGTTTTCGTTAAATGAAATCTAATTCTTTTTTTAAAAAATTTAAAAAAGATTTAAAAAATAAGAAAGAGCACAAGAAAGCTCTTTTTTTCTTGTTTTTGTTTATTTTAGTTTTTTCTCTTTCTTATTTGTTGTTTGCTAAGTCTCCAGTTTCTGGCTATATAAATTATTTCTTTGGTTTTTTTTCTAGTGTGTTATTATCTGTTTTTGGTGCAAGTAATTCTTTTGTTTTTGATTCTCTTACTAAGACTTCAAGCATTCTTGTGTCTAATCTAAAAGAGCCGATAGTGATTTCTTTTCTTTGTTCAGGCATCTTGGAGTTTTCTCTTCTAATTTCTGCAATCCTCTCGTCAGTAGGTATTTCTCTAAAGAAAAGGATATTTGGCGCGCTTCTTGCAATTCCAGTCATAATATTTTTCAATCTTACAAGAATAGTTGTTACTTCTCTAATAATAATAAACGACAATTTGTCTTTTGCAAATTTTGTGCATGGTTTCCTTTTTAGGCTTTTCCTTATTATTATAGTTATTGGAACCTACTATGTTTGGTTTAGAATAAATACAAAGTGAGTGAAGAAAAATGCCAAAACCAAAAATAAAGATACACACAAAAGGAAATCCCATAACTCCATTACCTGAAAAGAACAAAGTAATATTTAAAAAAGTAATTCCGACCATTAGAAAAATTCAAGAGAAAAGATATTGGGCAGAAGATGCGCCAGGCATACAAAGCGAAATAGATAGAAAAGTTAATCCAAAATTAAAGATTTTAAGAAGAATGGTTGGAGTTAAGACATTAGCAGTTTTATCAAAAAAAGGACAAAAAGATCTAAACAATTTTTGGTATAAAAGACTAAAAGACCTACCAGAGATTACTTTTGAAGATTTAAAAAAATTAAAGCACGAAGCATTTTCTATAATTATAAAAGTAAAAAATCAAAAATTTAAAAATAATCTTATTTCAAAAGCAGATGCAAAGAAAAGATTAATTCAAGAAGAATTAGAGGATTATGATTTACTTAAAGCCACAGATAAAAAAAGAATTAACACCATAATCAATTATAATTTGGCACTACTTAATTCTAATTCTTTGATTTCTTTTGAGGACTATAGAGAGTTATTAAATACAGTAAATATGGAATACAATAAGTTTAATTTGAGATACGTGGTTGCTAAAAAAATTAAAACTGCGTTATTATCTAATCCTCGGACAAAAGAACTGTTGTCTTATAGATCTGTAATTGAGCAAAAAAAATTATTTAAATATTTAGACACATTAATAAGAGAAGAAGTCAATATATATTCTATTAAATCACAAGAAATTATTAAAAGGCAATTTATATCCAAAATATTAGGGTTGAAAAAATAATATGGGCAGCAGAAAAAATAATAGAAAAACAGTTGTTAGAAAAAAAAAGCATTTAACAGAAGAACAAAATATAGAAGAACTAGAAAAAAGCAAAAAGAAAAAGTTTGATAATCAAAAAGTTCCATTGCTTAAACAAAAAGAAGTTTCTGAAGTTATAGACCATGTCCTTCAAGGCCTAAAAAGAAGTTCTCACGGTCTAAATATAGGGGAGATTACAAGAGAACACAAAGTAAAAATCTATTTGTTATTTGAAGAATTAAGAGATGATCCAAAAAATCAGAAAACTCTTGCAAGAACAAATAAATCTGATTTAGAAATTGCAGATGTCCTTGTTGATTACATTAAAGCAAAGAATAAAACAATTGACGAGATATTAAGTCAAATGTCCAGAAAAGAAATAGACCTAATAAATAAATTGATTTTCAAGAAATTGTTTTTCTGATAATAAAACTATTTATTTTCTTTGATTAGTTTTTTTACCTGGTCAACAGTTGTATATTCCAAAGGATTAATATTTTCTACGATATATTTCATTTCTTTTAGGTCTTCGGCTTTAGCATATCTTCTAGATATCATCTCAAGAGTTGATTCAATTGCCCTAATCTTTGTTTTTAGTTCTTTTAGGTCTGCTTGTAATTCCTTAAACTGTTCATTTGTTGCAGCATTAATTCCTGATCCACCGTCTCCTTTTGCTGCTACTTTTTTATTTAGAACAAGTATGTTTCTACTAAGTATCTTCTCGTTATGCACAAGATATTTTATTTTCTCAGATAACACAAGTATGCTTGACTGTAATGCTTTGACATCCTGAGAAGTTCTAGAGTTTTCTTCAACCATGATAGTTACCTTAATGTTTGCGTAAATATATTTAATAGATACTTGAAATATTTAAAAAGCAATTGTTTTTCTAAATTCATAAGCTTTTTAAAGCTTTTGTCTCAATAGATATTTATTAATTAGACAAAGTTAATAATCCCCCAATTTGAAAAAAGGAACACCTTTTCCTTTTTTCTATATCATTTTTAAATTATGGAGAAAAATATTATGAGAAAAGAATATTTGGTTAGTTTGTTATTTTTAGTTGCAATAGTTATTTCTGGAGTTTATGCAGATCCGTTTGCAATTAATTATTATGTAAATACTGATAGTTCCCAAGAGTATCTAAATATTCAATATGGAAACTATTATGATAATGTTAGTTTAAGATTAAGGCTTCAAGCAATGCCGGGTTATTCAAATGTTCCAGTTGTTGTTTCTCCAAAGGTTTATGGCCTTGATTCCTATGGTAATCTAACCTACCTATATTCTGTTCCAAGCCAAACCTATTATAGTTATTCAACCCCTTACGAGTATGTTTATCCAAATGTTTTCTATCTAACTCCTGACTATTATGGTTATGTGGTTAAGGTTTATGCAGAGGCAACTGGTTATTACTATAACACATACAGCTATGCTTATGTTTATCCAGTAAATAACGCACCTTATTATTACTTTATAGAAGACACCCCAACAGATGATGATTTTGATTTTCCACAAAATACAACTCCTGACTGTTCAGACATAGTTCTTTCAGGAACTCAAGATATCTATCTTGATGAAAGCGAATCAGACACCTATAGCTTCTATATAGAAAACGAAGCAAACGAGGATCTGGAGATTGTTGATGTCTATACAAGCGATCCAGCAAAACTAGATATTGATGATATAGATTATCCTGACGAGGTTCCTGATCTTTCAGTAAGAACAGTAAGAATGGATATAGAAGCAGATTCAGTAAGTGACGATTATGATTCTGTTTTTACAATTACAGTTAAAGCAAGATATCCAAACTCTTCAATCTGTACAAAAACTTACGAAGTAGAATATCACATAAGTGAAGAAGACAATGATGACGACGATGATGACGAAGAGGACGTTAGTTGTTCAGACCTAGATATCACAAACACCCGCTTTACAATTAATGATGACGAGACAAGCACAAGAAAAATAAAACTAGAAAATGATTCAGATGATTACGACTTTGAGATTGATGACATAACAATAAGCGATAGAGACGGTCTAGATGTTTCAATTGAAGACTGGCCAGACGAAATAGATTCAGATGACTACGAGTATCTAGAAATAGAACTTGATGCTGATGATTTTGATTATGATATAACAAAATACTTAACCTTAGAAGTAGAAGGCACTTTTGTTGATGGCTCTGACGAGATAAGAGAATGTACAAGAAAAGCAACAATCACAGTAACAATTGAAGACGATGGAGACAACGATTCTGATGATGATGACGACGATGAAACAAGCTGTGACGATATTTATCTCTATACCATGAATATTAGTCAAGCAGAGAACAGTACTGATTATTTTTCAGAAGAAGATGGTTTCTATATTTTAAATAACTCAGATAGAACATTTACAATAACAAGTCTAAGTTTAAATGACAATTCAAGTTTTGTAAGTATAAACAATCTAAACTATTCAAAAACAATAAGTGCAAGAGACACTAGTTCTTTAAATTTTAATTTAAAAACAATAAATGTAAGTACAACAGAATACGCAAGAGGTACGCTTTTAGTTGCTGGTAGATTTTCTGATGGCAAAACCTGTAGTTCTTCAAATATTGGCACAGAATATTTTGATATAATTGTTAACAATTTAACTTCAGGATCTACCCCGACAAACAACACTTCAACAAACAACGGCTCCAATTTCTCTGGTTCAAGTTGTAGTATTGACATTATTGCGCCATCAACAGTTTCTGTAAACAATAGCCAAGAATCAATAAATGTTTCTTTTAAAAATTATACAAGCAAAAACGGAAGAATTGAAATAACTTCAAACGGTTTAACCACAAACCCAAGTGTTATTTTCTTAAGCGGCAATGATAATTTTTCACAAAATATCACTCTTTCAAATTTCAATAATCCAACAAACATAACCTATACTGCTTATCTAAATGGTTGCGCCTCAAAGTCAACCTTTACAAACATAATCAACAATATTTCTGAATCAGAGAGAATAACTTTAGTTTCCTATCCAACCTTTATTAGCCCATTATCAAACAATCCAAAGATTTCAGTAAATGTAAATAATAGTTTTACGGTTTCAAAAGAAGTAACTTTAAAACTTGCAGGGCTTCCAAACACTTTTAGTTCTTCTCCTATATCTGTGACTCTTTCGGCACATCAAACAAAGCAAGTTGATTTAGATTTAAGTATTCCACAAAGTGCTCAAAAAATTGATTATCAAGCATATATAGAGTTATATTCTGGTAGTCTTTTAGTTAATAAATATCCAATAACTATTAGTCTTTCTCCAACAACTTCAGAGATAACAATAGTGTCTAGTTCTAAGCAGTCTGCAACTCAAGACAGAACTTATACCATCACTTTAACTTTAAGAAACAACACAAATAATATTCAAGAAGGCGTAGTTGATTTTGGTCTACCAGACACATATGTGATTGATGGTGAGAAAAATATTTATCTTCTTCCAAACGAAGAGATTACAAAAATCTATAAAATTGTTTCTCCAACAAGATTAAGAGAAGATAAAGTTCTAGACATAAAGATAAAAGACAAGGCAACAGGTAAAGAGTTAGCAAATGAAAAGCTTACTTTAGATTCTGGTAAATCGCCATTAAGTGCTTTCTTTTCTTTAAAGAATGCTGGCTCTATTCTTTTGGGTATTGTTGTGCTTATTGTTCTATTTTTAGTCTTTAGAAAGAGATAAGATTTTTCTTTCTCTTTTCTGCTATTTTTTTAAAAAGAAGTATATAAAAAAGTATTGCCTAAATATATTTGTAGTTTCTGGGGGAGGTGTATAGCTATGAGTAAAAAAGGCCAAGTTGCATTAGAAGTTTTGGTTGTAATTAGTGTAATAATTATTGGTATGGTTCTTTTTGGTATGTTTTATCTAAATCAACATTCTGCTCAATTTTCTATGTCGAAGTCCGATAGTGTTTTAGGTATGGCCCAATCACCCATTAATTATTCAGAGGTAACTTCTCCAACCAGAATTATCTGTGGTAATTTTATTTGTGAATCAGGAGAGACTTGTGAAAACTGTTCTAGTGATTGTTGTACAGAAAATTGTGGTAATGGAAATATTGATTCTGGAGAAGAGTGTGATTCTTTGAATTTCGGAGTACAAACTTGTTCTTCTTTAATTCCCGATTCTTCTGGGAATTTATCTTGTAATCTCGATTGCACAATTAATACTTCTGGCTGTGTGGCTTTGCCAGTTTGTGGTAATGGTATTATAGAGGGTGCAGAGCAATGTGATGGCGAAGATTTAAATAGCGAAAGTTGTAGTTCTTTAAATTTTGATTATGGAGCTCTATCTTGTAATGAAAGTTGTTTGTTTGATACAACACAATGTGAATTCTGGCCAGCAAGTGAGTGTCTTAAATTTGAGAGCGGCGGTTGGCGGCCTTATAACACCACAGACCCTAACTGGTTTACCAGAGGAAACATGGCGACATGGCCAGATCCAAGTGCACTTTGGCTTTGCCCAAGTTCCGATTGCCATTATATACAGGATTATTATTTTTTGTATAATTCTTTTGTTTTATCAGAAACTACAAATGTTATAATTTCTGCTCTTGGTGATGATGAAACAAAGGTTTGGTTGTGGCCAGATCATGATATCTCAAACGAGATTGTAATTATTCCAAAGTACGTTTGGATAAATGGTTGGGCTTCTGATTCTAGAGAATTATTAGCTGGAGAGTATTCTATAGTTCAATTAATATACGACACAAACCAATCAGCAACAGGTGCAATTCTGTCTGTTGAAAATTCAAATACTAATGAAATTATTTTAAATACAAATTTAACTTCTGGTTGGCGTTATTATAGTACTATGACTCAATTAGAAGAAGAGAGATTTTCTTCAAATAATGGTTGTTCAAGAGTATATTCTAATCAAATGTGTGGTAATCACATAATTGAAGGCAGCGAGCAATGTGATGGCGAAGATCTGGGAGAATTTTCTGGAAAAACATGTACAGACGTCAATTCTTCTTGGTTAATCGGAGATTTAAGTTGTAATTCAAATTATTGCCAAATCGATACAAGTAACTGTAAAAAAGCAATAGAATTAATTCTTACTCCAGAGAGTGGAAGTATTAGAAGAAATCGTAATTTTAATACTGTGCTTTCGGTAGACGGCGAAGACGGAAGAGCTTTTAATTTAGTTGCTTCAATTAAATTAAAAAATGCGTTTACAGGTAATTATGAACCCACAAACAACTGTAAGTATATTTTAACAGGAGTTTATTCTAGTACATTTGATTTAGGCAACAATTCTATTCCAATAACAAATAAGACATATAGTTTTAATTGTAAAAGTAGTGGCGATTACATGATTACTTTTAAAGGCACACTTGTGGATGGAACATCTTCTGAAGATTCATCTTTATGGAAAATTACAAATTAAATTA
>DAOOON010000026.1:0-8575 GCA_035387745.1 archaeon | reverse complement strand
AAACAATATTACAATCAAGTAGTATCTTTAAAGCATGGCTAACTTTAGACTGTTCCTCTTCAAGAGCAACACACAATTCAGAAACAGTCAATTCTGACTTATAAAGTTTTTTAATAATCTTCCACCGAAGTTCATTTCCAATAACCGAAAAGAAGTTATATGATAAGCATTTCATATATAATTATATGATCAAACCCATATATATAGGTTTTGATTTACTTAATTTGGAAATAATCTATTATATCCTTTCTCCATATAATGATCTAAATAATGTGTTGCCCAGACAGGTTCGATTTTCCCGGCATCAGATGGTTTAAAGAATAAAGGAATGTCTCCTTTACTACCATATTGTTTAGAAAGCAATAATGCACCATATTCGTATCTCATTTCTCTTAAAAATTTATTAGGGTCATTATATGCTGATCTTTCAATTTTTATAATTGGATTTCTAGGATCATTTAAGTTAAGTGTAGCAAAATTATCTTGATCATCTAAATTCCGAATCGTCCAATCATCAACAACTATGACTGACACATTTTTTCTGCCCAATTCAGAAACTATTTCTTCACGCACATTTGTTGGAAGTGACGACAAAGATAATTTGTGATTTAATGTAAGTAAAAGTCCATCATTTTGATAAATTTCTTTAATTTTTAAATTTTGTAATTTCATTAAATCTTGTAGATCATTTAAATTAGATCCTATTTGTGATAAAAATTGTGGATTTGTAATTTGTTGAGTTATATTATATTTAAATGTAAAATCATTTATTGCTGTTGGATTTAGGTTATAATTGTGTAATTCTTCAGTTAAATAATTTTGTAATCTTGCAGTTCGTTTGTATATGTCTGCTCCATCGGCTAAATTTCGAAAGTTATTCTGTGGAACAGTATCTCTGATTCTGAATAATGTCAATTCTGAATCTCTAACTAATCCATTAACTTGCTGACCATCATAAAAATATTCATATTTATTTTGTGTTGGATCTAAATAAATTTTATTTCCTTTGTTTGTTTTAAGGTCCATTTCTACCCAAACATGCCTGCCCAAATTTTTACCCTCATCTGTATATTGTGATCCTCTGACAAGATAAGATTCTATTCCCATTTCATCAAGGGTAAGTTTTAATAATAGCGCCTTGTGTCTACAAACCCCAATCTTCGAATTTATAAAATGGCCTAATGGAATTACGTCTCCTCCGACATCTACATTATCTATTATATCATCTAAGATATTTGTTTTTCCTAAACTATAAACTGGCATTGTTCTATTTACTAAATTATAGGCTTCCTTGATTTTATTTAAAATGTCTGGATTTTGTGAGCTTAATATTCTTACATTTGCAAGATATTCTTTTAACACGGGGTCATTTATTTTATCAACTAAAATAACTTCTCTTCCAGACCAAGAATCGGTATTTCTAGAAATAAATCTTTCTGGTAATCTATTTTTTGTAGCCGAAAATGCTTCTGTTGTTTGTGGAGTAATTTGAGATATATCTCCATTTAATTTTAATCCTTGATTTAAAGACCTAGAACTAATTATTGCATCAACATCAGTATAGATAATGGACCCGTCAGTTCTTCTTAATGTTACTGTTTTATTTGGTTCAACTGTTATTACTTTTCCTGAGCCCACACCATTTACATAAACTATGTCATTTTGTCTTATTGGTATAAATGTTTCAGTATCAATATCATAAAAACGTTCGTCAGTTACATTATTTAGATAATCCGAAAATCTAACTTTCACTTTTGTATTGTCTGAAGATATTTCTAAAACTTCGCCTAATACAATGTTACCGCCTTCTCTTCTTATTGGCACCAATTCTCCGGTTTGTTGTATTCTTTGTAATTCCCAAACATTAGGAACATAGATTTTGTTTGTTCTCATCATTTCTGCTTCTAGAATTGTTAAATTTCTTAATTTATTTAACTGTTCTATATCTAAGTCAATTGCTGCTTGCTCAGTTAATCCTGGAATATCTGTAATTTGATTTAATTTTCTAAAACCAACAGGATCAATAATAGTAAAATCTAATCCGTCATATGTTTCTCTAAGTATTATATTGTTTGGATTGATATCTCCGTGTGCGTAGCCTTGTTTATGTAATTCACTTACTGAATCTTCAATTCTTTTATAGAAAGAATCATCTAATACTCCTCCATCTTCAATATAGTCTGCAAGGGTTGTGCCATATATTTTTTCCATTTCATAGCCAAGAGGGTTTCCGAAATCATCATAAACTATTTTTGTAGGTTTAGCAAAATGTTCCGGGTCGATTTCATTAAACTTCTTTAAATCTTCAAATTCATCAACAATACTTGTAAATTTTGCACCATATCTTTCAGGAACAGTTCTTGTTGTTGCTAATTTAATGAATTTACTACTTGTGTTGTCTAAATTGGCTGCAGCGATATTATTTAACTCTATAAGATTTTTGCGAGATATAAATTTAGATACTGCAGAAGCCCTTGTTCCAAGATATAAATTATTTTGAGTTAAACTTTTTCTAATTACATCATCACTAACCGATATCTTTTGAGATAATAAATTTTTTCTAATAGCAGTTACAAGCTCGTCATCAGCAGTGCCTGCTACAACTTTTGGTAACCTTCTAAAAAAGGAATCAGTTACTGCTTCTCCTCTTTTTATTTTTAGTAATTGTTCTGTGGTGTCTGAATAATCTGTATTTAACGCAGTTTTTATTGCCGTTTGTATTTTTATGTTATCTGCTTGTTTTAAACCAGATGTTGCAATAAGATCTTTTGTAATTGCCGAGGCGGCATTATCTACGTTTGATATAAATGCTTTTTGGAAGTTTCCTGCTATTACTCCAAGTACCACATATGTCAGGAATGGATGTTCTCCTGCAAGTTTAGGACTTGGAATAACAATTGCACCATAAGCCGCATCTAAAACTATATTTTCTCCAAATTCATACAATAATCTTGTCCCTAAAGCACTAGATAATTTTCCCAAAGTCAGCTTTGTTGTAAATCCACTTGCAATTCTTGTGAAGACGCTGCCCGTTCCCGTCATAAGTCCATAACCTGCTCCAGCAGTTGCAACGGTAATAATAATTGTTGCAGGGTTTATCCCGGAATCAATAAATCTTAATGCAGAGGTTATTGCATCTGGTTTAAATTTAACTTTTGTTTCTTCTAATTCTCTTTTTGTGGAATTAACTTGAATAGAAGAATCCATATCTAATGTGTGATTAGTATAATATCCAGCACTTAAAAATTGAGTAATAGATTTTTTGTCTTTTTTGTCATTTAATATAAAAGAAATATCATTTCCAAATTCTTTGGAATTATATAAATAAGATATATCAGTAGCACAATCCCCGGGGTTTGCTCTTAAAGTACCAGTACAACTTGTTCCATCAGTTACCCACCCAATAACATCTGTTTTTGTATTTGTTTTAGCTTTAGAATAAGGACTAAAGTTATCTTTTATGTCTTTGATTGTCCAATTTTTATAACTTGAATCACTTTCTAATTCTCCTAGTCTTTGAGCTATACAACAGGATCCGTGTAGTATTTTATTATATTTGTCTCTTTCTTTTTGATCTAAACTTTCAATTTCTTTTCGGCTACCAGTAAAAATAAAGGTTTCAATCCAACTGCCAGTAATTAAAAATCTCGCAGAATCGCTTAAGTCAAACCACCCAGCAGAAGGATTTATAGATTCAGCATATCTTTCAAAATCTGTTTGGATAAGACCTTTATATATATCTAATCTTAAAGATTTATCAGTAGAAACTACATTTCTTAACTTAACGGTTGCTTGATATGCTAATGCCTCGTTTGTATTTATAATTGCGTTTCTAATAGTGCCCGAATCATATTTTTTAAGTTCGTTACTACTACTATCCCACAACTCTCTTAGTTTATAAGATAAAATTAAAGCATTTCCAAAGTTTCTATTATTTTCGGTTGTTGAAGTATTTCTTATAGCTTCAAGTTCAATTAAACTTAAGAAAATATTTAATTTATTATATGTTTTTAATTGATTTTGATTAAATGTAAGTTTGTTATTTTTAAAGTTTTCAATATCTTCAAGCAACAATATTGTTCTATATGATGAAACAAAATTATTTTGGAAAGAATAGTCTTGCATTAAAAATCCAGAATCTAGGTTATGCGGGTCATATGCTATTCCCCAAGTATTAGATTCAGGATTAAAATTATATGCCTGATAACAGTAGTTTTTTACAGAATATTTTGGAAAGTTTTCTTTATCATATGAGCAGATTTTTTGTTCAATTCCAGTTCTGTAAAATGGATAAATCAATAATTCTTTATAATATCCCCAATTATCTGTTGTTGCTTTTTGTTCATTAAACACCGTTTGTATTTGATTTTTTAAATCTATTTCGTATTCTTCATGAGAATTATAGCTTGATCTAATTACTTTACTAAAGGATCTATAATTATCCCCAAGATAGCCAAGCACCAAGAGTGTTGTTAATGATTTATCCACAAACCCCTTTCTTTCAAGATATTTATTGTCATATAATTGAGGGATAGTTATTCCTACAGTTTCTAAATTTAAATTATTTATATTTTCTGGATGATCGATATAGTTTACAAGTCCATAATTAAGAACAAACCTGGTTTTATATTTAAATCTATATAGTCCGTCTTTAGAATTTGCGGTTTTTTGAAAACTGAAATCTTCAGTTAAAGAAATAAGATTGTTAAATATTATGTTCTTTTCCAACTTGGTGTAATTACCTCTGTTAATTATGTTTGCAACATCATCATAAGTTTTTAAAAATAAAACATCTTCGTCAGGGATTGTATTTGCATTGTTTTTAAAAGCAAAAATAAAAAGCAAAGGTAACTGTAATCTTGTCAATTCTATATTTTTTTGAGAACTGGTTTTTATAAATAATTTAGTTAGTGCCTCTAAATGAGGATTATTAATATTTGTTGGCAGATAAAGTGTTTTATCTTCTTCTAATAAAATTGTGATTCCGGAGAAGTCACTACAAATAATTCCATAATTATAGTCTATTCCTATAGTAAGTTTTTGAGTATCTGTTCCAACATCAATTAACTGTTTTTTGTCTAAAACAATATACTTTGTTGGATTTATATTTACTTCTGCAAGTAATTTTATAGATTCGGGACTTAATTCAAATTTATAATTTCCGTTTTCTAAGGATATTTTTCCAGAGATTTCAACATTGCTTAATATTTTGTTTTTTACCGAAAACAAATCCTTGTCTCTAATAGCAAAGACATTTCCTTTCTTTTCTGGAGTTGCAGAAGTATCTTGACCAACACCCTCAAATTGATAATAAGAGCCATAATCCGAATCTAATATTTCCAGATTTATCAATTGAGCAGCATAGGTAACGTCTACCGATTCTCCTTCATCAAGATTAGTTATCATATAGTGCTTAATGATTTCGCCATTATCGGCGATTTCTTCTTGTAATATTCTATTTGCTGCAATTCCTTTTAGGCTAAGGTTTTGTTCACGCAAAATATCTGCAGTATAATCCACCCAAACATATATGTGATTTAAATCGCTTCCAAGGAAGGTCGTCTCAAGTACATCTTTTCCTTTTGAATCGTTAAATATTATATTGTCAAAAGTTAAGTCATAATTATTTATGGCCTCAAGGTTTTTCTCTGTATATTCCATTTTTAATAATATTTTCTTTTTTGTGATGTATTTTCCACCAATGTTTGACTCTTTATTTTCTAAATAGTCTGAAATACAATACTCGACAAATGGATTTTTAGAGTTTTTATATTTTTTATCTGTCTTTAATTTTTTTATTTTGTCTCTAATTTGTGTTTTGTCGTTATCGGTATATCCTGTTTTATTTTCAGTTATTGTTATGTTGTTTAGCAAATTTTCTTTGGTTCTGGCAATTATAGTGTTTGGTTCTGCAGTTATTGGATTTTTCTGGAACCATTCTAATACTTGTTCACAACCACTTTCAAATCCCAAGGTCTTACCAGTGGTTTTTGCAGTTTCTATTTCTGCAGACAAATCTATAGATAAGTAAACTGTTTCTAAAGACACAATTAGATTTGATAGTTTGTTTTCGGCTATCGGCGTTATTTTTTCAGCGTCTGAAAGTCCAGTTGCAGAAATAGGGTAATAAAAAACGTTTTGTGGTTGAGTATTACTTATTGGTATAGATATGTCCTTAGGATAAGGATAGGATTTTTGCAGAGTATCAAAAGTAATTTCTAAATTTTGATATTCTTTAATCTTTTCTTCTAAAGACAGACCATAAATAGAAGAAAATAACAACACAAAGATTATCAAAAATAAAAACCCTCTTTCTTTTCGGCTTTCTCTTCTGCTTGGTTTTTCAACAAATTTTTCTTTAGGTCTACTAAATAATAAAATTGAAATCAAAATTATCAATACTACTAAAATCCCCAATCCAATTAACCAAAGATTATTTTTAGGTTCTGTTTTTTCTTGAGTTTCGGTTGTTTGAGAGTCGTTAATATTTTCTATAGCGGTATTTATTTCTTGTTCTCTTTCTTCTGCTTCATTTTGCTCTCTAATATCATTTAAATAATCTTCTAAGTTATTTGTTTCTGGTTGTGTGATAGCCAAATTTAAAAATAAAGATTTAGTTTCCAATTCTTGATTATTATAATTAGGAGTTACTTTAATTTCATATTCTCCGGGAGTAGTATCTAAAAGATAAGGTAATTGTATATTTCTCCCATCTTCTATAATATAACCATCTAAAATCACTAATATATCAAAATTTAAATTTTCATCAATAATTTCAGTCTGCGTCTTAAGATAAATTTCATTTGCATCTATTACTTCAAAGTTATTTTTATTACAATCTGCGTTTATACAATAGTTTATATTTTCAATTAGAGGCAATCTTTCTAATTGTAAAGTGTATTCTGTATTAAGGGGCGCCGTATTGTTAGAATTATAAAAAATATATTTTATTTGTAATTGATTATATATAAAATCTAATGGAAAAACAAGATAATAATCACTTAAATTATCTATATCTATGTCTGCTTCTTGATAACTGTGACCTGTTGGCAATTGCACAATAATTCTTGCGTGATTGAAATCATCAGGGATAACTCCAATCAATCCGAAATTAATCTTTTCTCCAAAATAGTGCGTGTTTTGATCTAAGAATGCGGGTTGTAATTCCGCAAAAGCAAAAGGTGTTATAAATATTATTAATAAGAATAAAGTTATATATTTTAAATTCATAATTATTTCTCTTTATATAGTTAAAAGAAATATGCTAAGATATATTTATAAAATATAAAGAAGACTAGTTAAGAGCGCCTTTTGCTTTATCTACGTCGCCATTTTCTAAAAGCTCGTAGATTCTTCTATAATCAAAGCCTTTGGAGATTTTTGTTTGCTCAATCTGCTCAGAAAATATGGATTTTGCAAGTTCTGAAACATTCTTGTTTTCGCTTTGCAATCTTTTTAGTTGTTCAATACTTTCTTTTAGTCTTTTTTCTGAAATTTCGTTTTTTAAAGAGATATAAAAGAATTCAGAGTAGTCTTTTTTTAAAGATTCAATATTAAGGTTCTTTAGAGATTCTCCATCTTCTAGTTCTCCCTTTAATCTGATTCTAACAATTGCTTTCCTGTTTGGTGTTTTCTCAAGTTTTTCAAGTTCTGCTTTTATCATAGAAATAATATCAGAAACAGTCTTTTTAGAAAACTTTAAATCAATATAATATACTTTTCTAATGTCTTTTATTTGACAAAAATCAATTTCTTTTTTGTCAGTATCAATAATAAAATAGCCTTTTGGCTTTTCTGTTTCTTTTTGTTTAATCTGTGTTGTAACAGTTGAACCAGGTAAAAGAAACTTAGGGCCTTGTGGTAGATCAATAATGCTTGACCAGTGAAGGTGGCCATTAACAATTACATCAAATCCAGAAGGTAGATCAGAAAGAGAAATTGTAGCAACCATCTCGTCTTCAAATGGCAGATATTCAACAATTGATTGATGTATCATTAAGATATTGTAATATCCTTTCAAAGGCTGTGGATTAAACTTCTCTTTAAGATAGCTAAGAGCCATTTTTTCAGGAAGAGCAGTCATTCCAAAGATTGCTATTTTTTCTTTTTCAAATTTCAAGCAGTCTGCTTTTAAAAGTTTTAAAAACCCAAGAGACTCTAAAAGCTCAACAGTTGTAATGTAGTCCTTTGAGCGATATTCGTGATTTCCAATAATTGCAAGTATTGGTATTTTTGCTTTAATTTCAGTATATTTGTTTTTAATATTAATTTCATTTAAAAGATTAATAGCTTCAAAAAGCACCTCTGGTTCTGGTTTTGAGACATCAAAGAGGTCTCCAGGAACCAAAAGAAGATCAATATCTTGTGTTTCAAGCTGCTTAAATGCTAAAAAAAGATTAGTAAAAGAGTCCTTTCCAAGTTCATTATCAAAATCAACACCCAGGTGCCAATCGCTAATTATACCAATTCTCATAAATAATAATATAACAGAACTTTTTAATAATTGTTTCCTTTAAAAATATATTTGTTCTTAATTATATAAAGAATAAGCGCCTTGATGGCAGACCGGTTATGC
>DAOOON010000025.1:5429-8932 GCA_035387745.1 archaeon | reverse complement strand
TATGAAATATACTAAAGACTTATTATGGACAAAAGGAATGAGCGTTTCTGACTTAGTTGATAGCTATTCTTCTACTGGTTTTCAATCTTCAGAACTATCAAGAGCAGCTAACCTTATTGAGAAAATGAAAAAAGAAGGAGCCAAAATCTATCTTTCTTTTACCTCAAACATGGTTACTTCTGGTCTTAGAGGGTTCTTTTCTCAAGTCCTAAAGTTAAAGATGGCAAGCGTTGTTTGTACAACAGTTGGGGCTATTGAAGAAGACATAATGAAAGCAGATGGAGAGAAGTTTATTTTAGCATCCTTTAAAGCAGACGACCAAGAGCTTTACGAGAGAGGAGAGAACAGAGTTGGTAACATCTTGATCACAAACGAAAGCTATGCTAAGCTTGAAGGAAAAATGCAAAAACTGTTTTTAGAACTTTACAAGCAAAAGAAAGTTTGGTCAACTTGCGAGCTTCTAAGAGAAATTGGTTTAAAACTAAATGACGAGAATTCTTTTCTGTATCAAGCAGCAAAAAATAATATTCCAGTCTTTTGTCCTGCAATAACAGATGGTTCTTTTGGTTTTCACTTGTATCTTTTTCAGCAAGACCATAAAGATTTTATGATTGATATTATTTCTGATTTTAAACAGATTATTTTTTCAACAACACACGATGAGAAGAAAGGAATTATTGCTCTTGGTGGAGGCGTCTCTAAGCACCATGTAATTCTAACTACACTAATCAACGGAGGAGCAGACTATGCTCTTTACATGACTACTGCGTCATCAAGATCCGGCTCACTTTCAGGAGCAACAACAGACGAAGCAAAGTCCTGGGGGAAAATAAAAGACGAAGCAGATGCAGTAACAGTTGTTGGAGATGTTACAATTACTTTCCCTCTAGCAATGATTAAAGCTTTAGAAAATCTAAGTAAAGAAGGAATAATATGAGTAAAGACCATTACGAGATAGAAGTAAAAGTTCTAGAAGTAAATAAAAAAGAACTAGAAAAGAAACTAAAAGAGATTGGGGCGAAAAAGAAAGCAAAAAGAAAAATAAAAACCATCCTGTATGGAGTTCCAGGGAAAGAAAACAAAAATGTAATAATTAGGTTAAGAAAAAAACCAGGTGTTTTTTCTATAACTTATAAAAAAGTGTTAAAAACAAATAAACCAGTAAAGATTGCTGAAGAGATTGGCGTTAAAGTATCTGATTATAATAAAATGAAGTTAATTCTAGACAAGCTATTTATTAAAAAACTAGAATATGAAAAAGAAGGAATACTTTATATTAAAGATGGGACAATATTTGGAATAGATACAATAAAAGGAATTCCAACATTTTTGGAAATAGAGGCAAAATCTATAAAAGTAATAGAAAAATACATAAAGATTTTAAAAATAGACAAAAAGAAAATAAGAAAATGGACTGCAGAGCAGTTATTTAAAAATTATAAGTTAATTTAGAGTGAGAATATGAGTAAAGACCATTATGAAATAGAAGTAAAAGTTCTAGAAGTAAATAAAAAAGAACTAGAAAATAAACTAAAAGAGATTGGGGCGAAAAAACGTTTCTCTGATAAAAAAGTAATACAAGAAAACTATGACAACAAAGAACTTAAGAAAAAAAATGCAGCCATAAGAGTTAGACAACTTGGTAAAGATGTTTTTATAACTTTTAAACAATTTAAGGAAATAAGAAATAATATTAAAAGCTGTAAAGAAATAGAATTTCAAGTTTCTTCTGATTTTAAAACTGTACAGGATATGTTTAAGTCTCTTGGCCTAAAAAGATACCACAGAATAGAAAAGACCAGAACAACCTATTTGCTTGGCACAACAACATTTGATATTGATACTATCTCTAAACCTTTTAGAATTCCAACTTATTATGAAATAGAAGTAAAGGAATATAAAGACTTAGACAAAATATTAAAGCTTCTAGGAATTCCTAAAAACAAAGTAAAGCCATGGGGCACTAAGAGACTATTGAAATACTATGGCAGTAAAAGCAATAATAATAACCTTTAAAAAGTAATTGATTTTTAGTTTTTATATAATTAAAATGTGATGTGTTATGCCAAGTCTAAAACCAAAAATATCTGGAAAAAGAATTATTCTTAAAAAACCAATCGAAAGAAAAATACAAAGATCATTACCAAAGATTCCAGAAAAGATGGCAGTAAAAATATATGAGAGAAGATATGCTGTTTCTGCTAAAGATATACAAAGGAAATTAGATTTATTTAATAGAACATTAAAAGAATCGAAGAAGTATAGTTCTTATGAAGAAATGTATAAAGACATTTTAAAAGATCATAAAAAACAACCAAGTGCAGAAACAAAAGAATTTATAAGAACTGTTGAGGATTTAAGAACAGATAGACTATTAGATTTAAAAAACGGCAGAAAGAAAATGAACAGATTATTAGAAATCTATAGCCACAGAGAATTATTAAATACAGAATTTTTATTATATGCAGGTTATAAACCAATTGAATTAGCAACAAGTTTAGCAGTTTATGATATGACTATGAGAAAAGCAGGGTTAGAGAGATATATTGGAGATTCAGAGACCAGTCAAAGAACCCGAAACCCAAAATTGAACAATAGAAATCCAAAGAGTTTTATAGAAGCACCTGGTTATGAAGGGTTTGTTAAAAATCATATAAACTGGGATAAAGTAATTGAATCTTTAAGAAATGGCACATTTAGAAAAACAGATTTTAAAGTGTTTTTTAGTAAAGAATCATTATCTTTAATAAATAATAATATCTAATAAAAAAATTAGAATGGATTAAAAAACATAAAAATCTAGTTTAAAATTAAAATCATTAGATTAAGGACTGTTGCAAAGCAAAGCCATAGAAGATATGGTATCATTAGATATGCTGCTTTTTCGTTTAGCTTATAGAACTTTATAGTTGTTATTGCAACAAGACCTACTAAAGCAAAGATACAGATTAACCCAGCAATTGGTGATTGTAAGCTAAAGAATAAAAATGACCAAGAAAGATTAAGTATCAATTGTAAAGCAAATAAAGTCATTGCTGATCTTTTAAGCTCTGGATCTTTTCTATATTTCTGTGGTTGTGACCAGATGATATAAAGTGCTAAACCCATTAATATGTAAAGTGTTGTCCAGGCTATTGGAAAAACAACGCCTGGTGGAGTGATTGGTGGCTTATTGATTGCCTGATACCAAGACCCTGGTCCAGTTTCTGTTGCAAAAGAGCCAATTACTCCTGCGCCTAGACAAAATAGCATTGCTAAAATTAATTTTAAATAGTTTTTCATAAATGTCACATATTAATATACTATTTATAGCAACAAAAGCAATTTAAATATATAGATTATATATATTATATTCAAATTCTAATAATAAAGTTGATAATAATGAATAAAGATAAGATTATAGAAGTAAATTTACTAAACAAAAGCTATGGAAAGCTAGAAGTTTTAAAAGACGTGAGTTTTTCTGTTAAAAGAAAAAGTATATTTGCTTTTCTTGGACCAAA
>DAOOON010000025.1:0-5329 GCA_035387745.1 archaeon | reverse complement strand
GAGCTTTGGGATAGAAAAAACGAACTTGTTAAGAACTTCTCTGGTGGGATGAAAAGAAGACTAGAAATTGCAAGAGGTTTATTACATTATCCAAAAGTTTTGTTCCTTGATGAGCCAACAGTTGGTCTTGACCCCCAGACTAGAAACCACATTTGGGATTATATTAAGAAAGTAAACAAAAGAGAAGGCACAACAATATTCTTTACAACACATTATATGGATGAAGCAGAAAGGTATGCAGACAGTATTGCAATAATAGATTACGGAAAGATAATAGATATTGGAACAAGTAAAGAATTGATTAAGAAAACAAAAACAAATACTTTAGAAGAAGCATTTATTAAAATCACAGGATATAGTATAAGAGACGAAGAAGTTAGCACAATAGACAGAATGAGGCAGAATAGGAAGATGCATCACAAATAAAAAGGAAGAAAAGACATGAACACAATTGGAATATTATGGTTAAGACAGATTAAAAGGCAATATAGATCAAAATCAAGAATGATTGGTTCTCTTGCTATGCCTTTATTGTTTCTTTTAGCATTTGGTTTTGGATTTGGTCCAGTATTTGCTCAAGCAGGGCAAGGAAATTATTTACAGTTTCTTGTTCCAGGAATGATTTCAATGTCAATATTGTTTGCGTCAGTGATGTCAGGAATAGAGATAATCTGGGATAGGCAATTTGGTTTCTTAAAAGAAACACTTGTAGCACCAGTTCCACGTTTAGAGATAATGATTGGAAGAACACTTGGCGGAGCGACAGTTGCTTTTGCTCAAGGTCTTTTATTTCTATTTTTATCAATGCTTTTTGGATTTCGCATTATTTCTTGGACACTATTGCCAATCGCAATTTTGTTTATGATATTAATTGCCCTTTTCTTTGCAGCTCTTGGAACAGCAATTGCTAGTCTTCTTAATGATATGCAGGGCTTTCAGCTAATCATGAATTTCTTAATCATGCCAATCTTCTTTTTATCTGGCGCGCTCTTTCCTTTAGAAGGCGTTCCTAAAGCAATCAAGGTTTTATCAACTATTAATCCTTTAAGTTACGGGGTTTCTGGGCTTAGGTCGGCACTAGCAGGAACAGCAACTGGTAATATGTTCTTTAATCTAATACTTCTTGGAGTTTTAGCAATAATAATGCTTGTCATAGGTTCTAAGCTTTTCTCAAAGATGCAAGTATAGGGGGCAAAAAAATGAAAATATATTTTATTACAGGAAATAAAAACAAACTTGAGGAAATCAAAAGTCTTTTCTCTGATATTCCAGAAATTGAGATTGAAAACTTAAAACTTGATCTTCCAGAAATACAAGAACTTGATTCTAAAAAAGTAATTTTTGAAAAGATAGAAGTTGCTAAACTTGACAAGTCCTTAAAAAACATATTTGTTGAAGACACTTCTCTTTGCTTTGATTATTTTAATGGTTTTCCTGGCCCTTTAATCAAGTGGCTATACACAACAGCAGGCCCACAAAAGATAAGTGAGATGTTAAAACCAAATAACAAGGCAACAGCAATAGTTTCTATTGGTTTTTATGATGGAAAAGACACTTATTTCTTTGAAGGAAAGGTAACAGGAAAGATTGTTTCTCCAAGAGGAGACGATAGGTTTGCTTGGGATTTGATATTTATGCCAGATGGTTACGATAAGACTTATGCAGAGATGCCTATAGAAGAAAAAAACAAAATAAGCATGAGGCGTCTTGCAATTCTTAAGTTTAAAGAATATTTAGTTAGTCAATTGAAAGGATAACAAAAAACATAATGGCTTATAAATCATATAGTTATATACATATTTTACTTTTAAGGAGTAAACTATGCTAAAATTAAGAACTGCAAGGAGAACGAATATTAAATCTCCACAAAAAATTAAACAGGAAAGATTGCCAAAAGAAATAGCATTAAAATTAGAAAATATAGAAAGAGCAAATTCAAAAGCTAGAAAACCAGTAACTACTATTTATAGACTTCATAGCAATATAAAAGAATTAATTACAGAAATAAATTATCAATTAAATTCTAAATCCAAAAATAGTTCTAATAGATTAAATGAAAAATTATTTCAGGCTATAGAAATTGCAGATATAGTGAATTCTTATAGAGATCCAATAGTTTATAAGTATTTAGATTCTGCAGAAAAAGCTGGTTTAAGAATTATGGAAAAAGATTATAAAGAATTATTTAAATTAATTAAAGAAGTGCACATTAAAACACAAAAGTGATAAATAATGGCAGCTGCAGCAAGAATGAAACCTTTTAGAATTATAAAAAAAGGAACTAAATCTGTGGTTCGTTCAAGAGGCGGAAATAAAATTTTAAGTCAAGCAGACATAATTACAGCGCTGTCTGAGCTTTCTAAAAAACAAACTTTAACAAATATTAAAGATCCACAAGGTAGATTTGCAATCTCTAAGCAAATGAGCTTTAAGTCTGATGGAGAGCATATTCAAAGAAATTATGTTCTAGATATTAAAGATAAAAACGGAAAAATAAAGAAATATTTCATAAAAGAAGAAAAATTAGTGCCAGGATTAGAAAAAGAAAGCATTATTCCTTCTTATACTTGGGAAGATTCAATAACTGAAGCCAAGGCATTAAACGTAGTTTCTGATTATTTAAAACAACACGCTTCAGCAAATATAGCAACAGTAACTCTTAAGTTTGCATTTCAGGATAAAGAGAAGAACACCAGTGTTATATGCTATAATTACCAATATGGGCACCATCCAAAGACCCTTTTACAGAAAGGCCAGATAAAGATTAAAGAATATACAGATATTAGTAGAAGACTAAGAATATTAGAAGACAAAGTAAACGACTATTTAAAGCAAAATTCAGAAAGATACGGCTTAAGCCCAGAAACCAGAATCACAGACATAGATGTAGATAATGCATTTTATGATCCAAAGACAAAAAAGATAAGACTATTTAATCCAATTTTAATTAAATGATTTAAAATCAAAAATAATCCGCAAATTCCTTAAAAATCTTTTCTGCAGATATCCATTGATCAAGTATTTCAAGGTTATTATATATTTGATCTTTATTTATCCATTTATATCCAGATATCTCGTCTGCTTGTATCTTAAGACGCTGATAAGGAGGATCTAGTTTAGCAATAATTATTTTTCCTCTTCCGCCACGAGATTTAAAATAATTATTGAATAAACTTTTTTTTGATATTTCAAAATCAGAAGGATGTTTCGATACACCAATAATTTTAATATCCGCATTTAATTCTTCCTTTGCTTCTCTTATTGCGGCTTCTTCAAAGCTTTCTCCTTTTTCAACTCCTCCACCAAGTACTTTACAGAAATTTCCTTTTAAAGCAGAAAAGACAACAATGAATTCTTTATTTTCATTTAGAATATATACTTCAACATAAGAACCATAAGGGAGATAAGTATTGTCTATGTTTTCAGCAGTAATATTTAGGTTTTTTATTTCATTTTCTAATTGTTCTTTTAATTTGTTTTTATCCTCTAACCACCAAATCTTTTCAATGTACTCCTCAAGATCTACCCAAAGATAATCTGTGTTTTCTATAGTGTCTAGTGTTACTTTATCAGAGTTAACCACAGAAATGAAATTATATTCTAAACAGTCTTCTTTATCATATTCGCTGTAGTATTCACTTTTAGTGTTTAGATTAATTATCTTTATTGGTGCTTGATTTATTTCTTCAAGTAATTCTCTGGCTACGGCGTCTTCCAAAGACTTGTCTTCAGATTCAACAGACCCAGTAACAGTAAACCATTTCTCTCCGCCATGTATTGGGTCTGCACCATTATTCTTTAGAAGAAGCCAGTTATTATTTTTTCTTGAATATATAAAAGAAAGAATCTTCGTTCTCATAAATATTTTAAAACCACAATCTTTTTAAACTAGTTTATAATCTATTTTATTATTATATTTAGGGAGGGAGATGTTTATGAATTCAAGAGATTTATATAAAACTTTAAATGAAAAACAAAAGACTTATGTCAATCTTAAAATGACAGATAGCCAATTACATAATGGAGAGTATATGCTAACTGTTTTCCATTTTAAACCAGGAAAAAATCTAAACACTCTTCAAGCAGCAGCAGAGATTGCTGCAGAATCTTCTTCTGGAACTAATTTTCCAGTAACAACAGAAACTCCATTTTCTAGACAGATGAATGCTTTAGTCTATAAGATGGATATTAAAAACGAACTAGTATGGATTGCATATCCTTGGAGACTATTTGATAGAAGAGGAAACGTTCAAAATATTCTAACTTATGTTGTGGGTAATGTTCTAGGCATGAAAGAAGTTTCTGCTTTAAAGCTATTAGACATGTGGTTTCCACCAAGTATGCTTGAACAATATGATGGCCCAAGCTACACAATTGATGACATGAGAAAATATCTGGGAGTTTATGACAGACCAATTCTTGGAACAATTATTAAACCAAAGATTGGCTTAACCTCAGCAGAATATGCAGAAGTGTGTTATGACTTCTGGGTAGGCGGAGGAGACTTTGTTAAGAATGATGAGCCACAGGCTGACCAGGATTTCTGCCCTTACGACAAGATGGTAAAACACGTTAAAGAAGCAATGGATAAAGCAGTTAAAAAAACAGGCCATAAGAAGGTCCATTCTTTTAATGTCTCTGCTTCTGACTTTGACACCATGATAAAAAGATGTGAGCTAATAAGAAGCGCAGGCTTTGAAAAAGGTTCTTATGCATTCTTAATAGATGGAATAACTGCAGGTTGGATGGCAGTTCAGACTCTAAGAAGAAAATACCCTGATGTGTTTATTCACTTCCATAGGGCATCACATGGTGCATATACTAGACCAGAAAATGTCTTTGGTTTTTCAGTATTAGTGCTTTCTAAGTTTGCAAGACTTGCAGGGGCAAGCGGAATACATACAGGAACTGCAGGTGTTGGAAAGATGGCAGGAACGCCAGAAGAAGATGTTGTTGCTGCACATAATATTTTAAATTTTACAGCAAAAGGACATTTCTTTGAGCAGTCTTGGTCAACAATACCACAGAAGGATATAGATATTATAAAATTAAATAAGAAAGACAAAAACAAGAAAAGAATATTAGAAGACGACTCCTGGAGAGGTCTAAAGAAATGTGCTCCAATAATTTCTGGTGGTTTAAATCCAACTCTATTAAAACCATTTATAGAAATTATGGGAGGAGTTGATTTTATAACAACCATGGGCGCAGGAGTTCACGCTCATCCTGATGGCACAGAAGCAGGAGCAAGGGCTCTAGTCCAAGCTTGTGAGGCATACAAGAAAAAGATAGATATTCACAAGTATGCTAAAGACCCAAAGCACAAAGA
>DAOOON010000024.1:0-9212 GCA_035387745.1 archaeon | reverse complement strand
ATAAAATTGGATTCTGATGTAGATTTCAATAAATTACAAGTTCCAAGATTTAGAGGGGATATTCAAGAGAAGGACGTTTATCTTGATTTAGGGAATACCTTTAGCAATTTAGCATTTATTAAAGATGAAGAAACCGGAAAATACAGAGGGTGTATTAAAGGTAATTATTCAGACATAAAGGATTTAATTACTATAAAAGAAAGCAAAGAGAATTTAGTTAATATTAATCCAGACAATATAAGAACAAAAGGATTACAAGAAGTTAATTCTGGTTATGTTATAAAACCAAATTATAATATTGAATTAAAACTATTAAGATCTAAGCAATATTCGATGTGTTTGATAACCTTTGGACCTCCAGAAACAATACTATCTACTGAAAACATTTCTGACCTTTATTTAACAGAAAGTAATGACCCTGAACCAAAGATATTTAAGATATATAATAAATCTAAAGAAGTTGCAAATATCAAAATAAAAATAAATATTAATAAGTTATTAGGAAGAGAGAATTCATCACTAACTACAAAGTTTGATTTAGAAGATTACGTAGAATACAACGGCGAAGGCCTATGTTTTGATCCTAAAGGATTTAATGAAGATTATGGTAGGACCGGTTTAATAGAATATATGAAATATGGATTTGATAAGATACTATTCGAATGGTCAGAATCTCAGATCAACTATAATTCCTGCGACTATGGTGAGAACTATTGTGATCAAGACCAATTTAGATTAGCACTAAATAAAAAGATAAAAGAACTAAATAATAATAACTATATAGAATTAGAAGACATTAAATTCAAATTAAACGATTTTAAACTTATAGAACTACATTTAGCAAGGCCCTCAATACTAGACTCTAGATTAAATCCAGCGGTAGACCCAGTAATTGATGAAACATTAATTTCAGAATATCAAGACGATATGTTTAAAATAAATTTACAACCAATAGAAGAAAGAAATAGCAATACTAAAGAAATAATACGCAGATTAAAGATAGATTTAAATAATTCTGTACCAAAAGAATTACAAAAGTTAACAATCATGAGAATTAATTTTGATAGTTCTAAGAAAGAAGAGTATTTACTTAAAACAAAAGAACTGCTAAATGACGATTTAAATATCTATGTAATAGATATAGCGAATAAAACCTATATATCTTTTACAGCAAACAATTTTTTAAGTTCTACAAAACCAGATAAAGAAACAATCTTACTTGAAGATATGGAATATATGTTAGCATTTTTAAGTAGTCTCGATATATACTACGGAGTTGCTTTAAATCCATCGCTTGTAAATCTTAAACCATTTGGTGATTTAACAGGAGAAACAAATAACATACTAACAGAAATATACTTCTTAAGTAACAGAGAAGATTATACTTATAATATAGACGCCACTTCAGAAATAAAGAACATAGATAAACCAAATGTTTATTTATTATATCTAGAAAATATTGATGATTCTAAAAAGACAGCAAATTATAAATTATCAAAATTATCTGATATCTCTGAATCAAAAATAAACATTTACGAAAATCGCCTAGAATATAAAGATAATTTATTTTTTACAATCAACATTAATGCAAGATATAATGATTATGGAGAGACTCCATTTGATTTAAGTATTACTCAACACGCTAAAACAAAATCAAGCAACATAAAAGTATATTCTGATTATTCCGATTTATTAAATATTCAAGACGGATATATCTATGAATTAAAGACAACTCAAAACGGGCAAATACAAGACTCCCAATTTGCAGACATCATTCCACTTCAAATAACTTCTAAAGACATAACCGGAAATGCATTTTCAATAGATGTATATGATGACTCTGTAAGAGGAGACTATAAAAAATCAAATATTGCTTTAAGAAGTCTTATTCCAACAAGCGATTCTACTCCGCAAATAATTACAACCCATCTATCGTCTGATCATACCTATAATTTTACAACACCAATAAAAACTAGTGTGTTTGTATTTAATAACTTTAAAGACAGCGGCAACAAACCACAGATGCTTATAGAATCTGAAAAAGAATTATATTTTAATTTATTAGATACAGATTCACGAAAAGAAATAAGGAATAATAAAATATTGTATTCTTTGCCTTCAAAACTAGAAACGCTAGGGAAATATCAAGCACAAATAAACACCAGCGGATTTAATTATATGATTTATGGAGCAACAGACAATCCATTAGTTGGTGGCATAAGATATCCCTCAATATTGAATAATCACATTTGTTTCAGATTTGAAAATACAAACAACGAAAAGAATTTTTATTTGTGGTCTAATCCAGCAATATTATCAGGAAAAACAAATAATAATCCAAATATTTTTGTTATAAAAACCGAATCTGGAGAATATTATATAGATTTTAGTGCTGGACAAGGCGGCTATTATATTGCTGAAAAGAAGGATTAATATGAATAGAAGACAAAGTAGGAAAAAAGAAATAACACTAAAAAAAGTAAAAGACAAATCAAAACATTCTGTTTTTTGGTTTATTTTATTAATTATTGTGTTATTTTCGTTTATTTTCTTAATGTATAATCAATATGCTGCAAAAGACCCTAATACAGAAATTAATAGAAGTCCGCAATATCTAAATAAAGACTTAGTAAATAGAAACTATAATCCAGAAATAATAGTGCGAAACACTCCTTTAAATGTTAATGAAAATATTAATGTAGATAATAATTAACCGGTGTAAAATATGATAAAAAATAAAAAAATTCAGTTGTTAATAATTTTTATATCTTTAATTGTGTTTTCTTCTAGTGTTTATTCAGCCGTGGCAATTTCAGAAAAAAATTATGAAGTCAAATCTCTGTCAGCAAATCAGAGAATATTAGAAGAAATATCTATTTTTAAATCTAATTCTGCAGGCGCTGCAACAGAAGGACAAACGCCAACAGAAATTAATCTAAAATACAATACTAGTTGGTTAGAAAATAATTTAACAAAAGATGTTATTTTTATATTTTCTAAAACTGAAAATGATTCAGAAATTTATCAATTAATATCTGATTTTTATTCTCAAAATAGCAATCTATTAGTTTCAGATTATTGTAACAATTTAGAAATAGAAAATACTATTTGTTCTTCTATTGTAGTTAATCAAAAAACAAATATTGGAAATGATGGCACTGTTGTTTTTGGAGCACAAACCGCCGGAGAATCATCAGTCACATCAATTCCCATTAAAACAGAAGAGCTTTCAGAATATACTGTCGCATATACTATAATTTATTCTTATGAAAATTTTGGAGAAAACCCTGAAAATTTAGCAAATCCTGAATTTACAGAAGTTATTAAAATTAAATTTAGCAATAACCTTTTGCAACATCTAAATTCAGAAAATACAAATCTCATACTGTCGGCATTGACTTTAGAAGAATCAAATCAAACTGCAGAAAATAATTATGCTACTGGGGGATTAGATTCTCAAATTAATAATGTTGAAAAAGTAGATAGTCAAATAAATTGGGCTATAGATGATACCTATTTACAAGTTAATATTACACTTCCTGAAAGTTTTGACGAGTTTTTTGTTTATCCTTATGTTTTAATTACTGAAGAGAATAAAGATACAATAAAACAATCAATAGAAAGTTTGTTTGTAGATTTAGTTTCTGAAGACACCCTAAATCTTGATAAAAGAACCGGCTCAAATTATTCTTTTAATTTAGAGGCAACAACATCAGGAGTTTATTATGTGTTATTATTTAAAAAAGAAAGAAGTGGAAGAATAATTTATACTAATCATTATTTGAATGTAACTTTAAATTCTAATTTGCCCGAAGATTATGATTTCCAAATTATAGAAAACAAAAATAAAACTGTTTCCTATTCTATCGGGGGAGCAGAATCCATTACATCCGCTCTAGACGATACAGGACAATTTTATGAAATTGTAAGTGGAGATGGTGCACTTAATATTTCTTTTAATTTAGACGCAGAGTATTTTAATAAGGTAAATTATATAAAAGTATTTGATTATAATTCAGAAAATGCAGACAGAATAACTAACGAAATAATTTCGGCAATCAACTCTATGTATCAATTTGGAAGAGTCAATAATTTTAACACAATTAATTCAAACAGCTATAGTTTGCCTTTAGATAGCCTAACAAAAGACACTCAAAAATACGTTTTTATTTTAAATAAAGGCGCAGATAATAATATTTATTATTCTCAGTTTTACTTAGATATATTCAAAAACAAAGACACCATTTATAATAAAAAATTATTAAAAGTTTATAAATCACTATATTATTTTTATTGTAGTACTTGTGTTGAATTAAAATATAATTTAATTAATATGCCTAATCAAGGTTCCGAGATTGCATCATTAATATCAAGATTAAATGCAAATATTGATACAGATGATCAATTAATCATCCCAAGTATCGTAGCAAAAAGGGATACAACAGAAAGTGAAACTGGGTCTGTGGTCACAAATGAATATTATTATGAAATAATCTACACAAATAAAGGAAAAGCCTGTATAAAAGAAAACTATCCAATAATACAAGATTATAGTGTTGATACGGGTGTTGGAACACACTTTAGATGTGTTTGTGTAAGGCATAAAGGAAAGAATTATTACGGTGTAGAAAAATGTAATGAATATAACACCGCTGTTGTTTATGGGCCTTACAACAGAATATTTAGTGGTGCAGATACTTATATTTTAGGAGAATATCCAAGCCCATTAAAGGAATCCTGTTGGAAAGCAGGAGAAACCGGGTGTTCAGAAAGTATGACCTGGCAATATCCTAAGCAGCCTTAAATATTTTCTCCTTTCCCTTTTTTTATTAACTTTTTAACCTCACAGATACATTTAAATACCTTATTTCCTTTAATTATAAATATATTTTAGATATATATTTACGGATGTGAAAGATAATGTCATTTGCTTTAAAATACCAAGGCTTTTTAGATAAAATAAACAACAGAATACCAATCAAATTGTTAACAAAACCAATTGACAAAATACATCCATTAGCTTCTTTTTTTTTGTTTATAATTATTATAATAGTTGCTTTATTGCTTATATTTAAACCATTTGGGCTACCAGGAGAAAACACACAAACTATACTATTTACAATCGGACTTGCAGACGACGGTGGAGAAATCTTAAGAAATTTTGAGTTTCAATTAAAAGATAATGGCAATGACCTTACTCAAAATTATAGAACCGGGAATAATGGTCAATTTTCTTTAGAACTAAATAAGTTTGGAAATTATTCTGTTGTTGTTGATAAAGCAGGATATAAATATTTTGAAGCAGATATTGATTTAAGTAAGACTAGACAGAATTTTACAGTATTGATTTTTAATTTACCAAGTACGCAATCAAAGATATTAACTTTTGTAGGATCAAATGGCCAACCAATATCTGAAAATCTAAATGTAACAATTACTTGCCAAGATGGAACAACAATTAATCCAACCTCTTCAACAGTAACAAACGGGACAGCTAACTTTGATGTTCCAGTATCTTGTACAACTATGGTTGCAACAGCAATTGGTACAAGTTATTCTGGTAGCAATATTCCAATAAATCAGGCAACAGGCATTGTAAATGTTCCACCAAAAGCCGCAGTAACAGGAACAGGTAGAGCAACAATAAGAGTAAAAAGTGGCACAAATTATCTTGATGGAATTACTTTAAGGATATATACAATAGAAGACGGAATTAATCCTGTTTTTTCTGGTCAAACAACAATGGGTTCAAAATCTTTTGCTAATATTGAGATTGGAGAATACAAAGTTGTTGCAACAGACGATTCCTTAAGATATGAATCCACAGAAAGCACTTTTACTATAACAAAAGACACAGAAACACAAATAAATATTGATATGCCAGCAGTTAATGGGCAAGGAAATCCGGGAGATACCGATACAACAATAGAAACAAGAGACATAACTGTAATTGTTAAAGATCTAGATACTGGTATAGAATTTGATTCTACTGATTTAGCACAAGTATTATTGATAACTGATGCTAATGGCAGTTTACAAACAGTTGATACTAAAAATTATGAAGGTTCTAGTATTTCATTTAGAACAGATGTTTCAAAAGAATATTCATTGACAGTTAGAGCCCCAGGCTATCTTGCAGCCACTAGAGAGATTACTCCAAATACAAACAGCTATCTTATAAATTTAGAAAAAGAAACAGTAAGTAATGTTTCAGATATTAATGTTACAGTCATTGATGAAGAAAACCTTCCAGTAATTGGTGCAACTTTAATTATCTATAATGGAGACAACGAATTCCAGGACACAAGATATGATTCTTTAGTTACTGATGAATCTGGGAAAGTCAGTTTTGAAAGTATAGCTCAAGGCAGATATTTCATAAAACTAAGAAAAACAAATGTAGTTTCTTCTTCTCAAAAATTCACTCACACACCCCCAGCAGATACAAATCTGCCAATGACAATAAATGTTGGAACTGGAACTATAAGATTTAATATTAAAAACATAAATGAAGAAACAATAAGCTTTGCAAGCATTAAATTATATAATCAATTAGGCGAAGAGATTGGAACAGACCAAGCAGCACAGAACGGAGAGTATGCTAAAACTATAAAAGCAGACAAGATACTTTATGCAAAGATTTCAAAAGAAGGATATTATGATTATTATACAGAATTAATACCAATAATTAGTGGAGAAACAATCAACAAAGACATAAAATTAATAAGAACCGGAACAGTTAGTCTTCTTACAGCAGACTTTGTTGGTCTGTTTAATGAGCAAAATCAAAAAGTAGAGTATTTAACTCAAAATTCAAAGTTCTATTTTAAGTTTAGACTAATCAATCCAACAGCAGGAAATATTGGCTTGAGGTTCTTAGCAGGAGATAAAGAAACCGCAGAAGAGGATATAGTATATATAAGAACAATGTATGATTCAAAGGCAAATATTAGTTATTATAGTAATAAAAATTTAACAATAGTGACACCAGACATTCACGCAAAAGCAATTGATGCAAAGTTTGTAAATGCTTCTGTTGGTGTTTATGAAATATTAGTTCCAGTTGGAACAGTTCAAGCATACAGGGGCCAAGCAGCACCAATTTATTATTCTGTGTTTACAACTATTCCACCAATATTAGACGATTTAATAAATCAAAAAGTATATTATATTGATACTGCAGAAATCTGTTCAGAGACTTTTTGTTTATCTGGCCAGTATGTAGATATTGAGGAAGATATTGTTTATGATTTAGCAGAAATTAATAATCTAGTTGTAAATAAAGCATATAATCTAAAGTATGTTTTAACTAATGCAAAATCAAATGTTTACAATAACAACAGACTATCAATAGCAAATGTTGAAAATACAACAGAAATGCTTGCTAGTGCAATTGATATTATTAGCTATAATATTTCTGGTGGCAGATTTAATGCTAGGGAGTCTTCAGGAAACCAGTTAAGAAACAAGATTCCATTTACGTCAGAATATCTAAATTCTTTACAAATAAATGTTTATGATAAAATTGATGTTAACACAAACATTAAGCCAGCAGTTCTTGGAACTTCCAGATTCCAGAACAAGATTATTTCTAATCAATCTGTTGTTTATAATGAGTTTATAACTTTTAATGTATCTCAGCAATATCCTTTTACTATTAATTATGAGCCAAAAAATATCGTTCCAAATAAGCCATTTGATCTTACAATTGTTTCTTTAGATGAGTCCGGCTTACCAGTAGCTGGCGCTCTTGTTAATATTTATCAAAGAAGAGCAAATAATCAACAGATAAAGATAACAAGTGGAACAATCAGAACAAACGATTATGGTAAAGCAGTAATACCTATGCCATCTCTTAATATGGGCGAAAGAATAATTATTAATATTGATAAAAGCGGATATTATGCTGAGCCAGTAGAATTTACGGTAGAACAAAATATTCTTTCTTTAAAACAGGATAATACAAAAATAACAGACAACACGCCATTTACAATTAACATTAACAAGGCAAATCCTGACGGTACAGAAAGGGTTTTAACAATAGTAAATAACACAGATTATCCGTTAAGATTAAAGCCATTTAAAGACAATAGCTTTAGCTTTAGATATTCTAATTACCTAAATCTTTCAAAATTACAGCAATCTCTAAATAGCCAAGTTGGTAATATTGTAATACCAGCAAACGGTGAAGAAAATCTAAGAATAAAGATTGCAACTTCTCAGGATGCAGAAGAGCTAACTCAAACTTTAAATATTACTGGTAACATTATAGGTTATGTTTCTGTAGACAACTCAGAATCAGAATATCCATTTAATATTCCAATAAGCCTAAAGATCTCTGTTGGCGAAGGCGTAGAAGAAGATGATTGTTTAGTAATACAAGGCGCAAATAATCCTTGGAAGCAAGTTGTAAGCAGTAATGATTCTGTGTCTTTTAGCTTTGATATATTTAATAATTGTAAAGTCAAAGGAAATGACGAACAAAGTTTAGCTCTTGACACAATAAGAGCAAAGATTGTTAATTCTAAAGATATTTTTGGTAGTTATAATTTAATGGTTGATGGAAAAACCATAACTCTTTCAGAAGGCAGTTACACAACAATATTAAAAAATTTAGCTCCAGGAGAACATCGTGCAGTTCTTACCTATTATTCTCTTGATAAGAAATTTGGAGATGTAGAAACAAAGATTTACATTAATGGCCAAGTTAAGACTAACGACGGTCTAAAATATGTAAATACCACAAAAGACGTAGCATTTACAACAAACATAGCAATAAGAAAGATACAAGACTGTATTGATTTCTATGATGGTAGTAAGAAGATAAACGACATGTTTGTTATTACTAAAGAAACAAATGCTTATGATGTAAAAGAACTCACAGTAAAGAACAACTGTGCAGATCTTGGAAGATTTAGATTAAATTTCTGTGAAGATATTGAAACAAATCCAAATGCCTTTGAAGGTTGTGGAGATATAAAATACAACAATCTTAGTGGCTTTAATGAAAACGAATTAAGTTTTAATTTTGGAGAAAGCTCTCTTGTTGCAGGTATTAAAAAGCCAGAAACTCCTGGAGGGTATTTTATACCAGTAAAAGTTTCAATCTTAAACAGCAATAATGCACCAATAACCACCATCTACAAGAACTTAAAAATAAACGTACAATCAGCAACCCTTTACATGGAAGATCCATTTATTGAAGTAGAAAA
>DAOOON010000023.1:0-9508 GCA_035387745.1 archaeon | reverse complement strand
TTTTTTCTTATTCATATATATCATTTATTTATTAATTAATAAATAATACATATTACTAAGTATTTATATTTATTACCTTTAGCAAACTAAACATAGAATATAGACTTTTTTTAGAATAATAAACCCCTTGCTTGATTTCTTTGTGATTTTGAGAAAAAGCAATACGAGTGTTGATAATTTACAAAAGCTTATACTTTCCTGTAAATTGATCAATCTCTGTTTCTTTAATTGGACCAATGCCTAGACAAGTGATGTCTGGTTCTGGTAACTGAGTCTTTGCTGCGTCTTTTATCAGAACGCAAGGGAATTTGTTTTTAATTGATTGATATAATTCAAGTAGTTCTTTTTTGCTATCAATCTTTAACACAACTTTCTTTTGCCCTTCCATCAACCAATTATCAACTGCAGAAGGGTCTTTCTTAGAAGTTAGAATATAGGCTTCGACTGCT
Source organism: archaeon (assembly GCA_035387745.1). Taxonomy (GTDB): domain Archaea; phylum Iainarchaeota; class Iainarchaeia; order Iainarchaeales; family CSSED10-239; genus JAKQTP01. Next base: position 9,059 of record DAOOON010000023.1, on the reverse strand, counting down.
GCGTGAGATACTTGACCAGCAATCTTTCCTTTCCCAAGCTTTAAATCATTTCTAAAAATTATAACTTGTTTATACATTTTTTTTCCTTAATAAAAAATAAGTTTAATAGAGAATTATTTCTCTATTCAAAACTTTCTGTATTTTCTTCTGAACTTGAGCCAAAACCGTTATAGGTTATTGTATAGGTTATTTGGTTCTTACCCCACAGAGAAGTAACTATCTTTGGCTCTCCCATATAGAATATTGTATTAAATTCATATCCTCTGTGTTCGTTCATAATAGAATAATGTCTATCATATTCTACTTGTGCACCATTTGCTCTAGCTGCAAGTAATTTAAATACATAAATTCCGCCTTCTAATTCAAATTGTTCATCAACTTCAACTTCTATGTCTTTTTCAGTTTTGGAATTATTTTTTGGATGTTCCATATCTGCTACTTTTTTAACTATATGAAATTTTGCTTTCATGACTTTTTCACTCCTTGTTTTAATGGTTTTTTAAAATATATTTATCCTTAATAAAAATAAGACAAATAGGTTTAAAAATAGATTTCTTTAGATGAGGCGTTTTATAGCCTTTTTTGGTCTTAATTTTTGGATTTTTTGATGTTTTGCGCGATTGTATTCTGCGCTATAATGTGCTCTATATTCTTGTCCATGATATTTTCCTAGGCTTTCTAATATTTCAAGCTTTAATTTTGCTGCTTCTTTTGGATTTTTGATTTTTGAGACCCAATTTAATAATTTTTCAGTTCCAAATCTTTCTTCAAGATGCCTTATTAGTTCTTCTTTAAAGTCTTTGTTCTTGTATTTTTGAGAGTCGATTTTGCCGCCCATTCTTAAATAGGTATCAATAATTCTTTCAATACCATATACTGCATCCATTTTCTCTAAAAGCTCTTTTCTAAAATTTAAATAACTTTCTCTAGCAATACCTGCCGTTTTTTGATTTTCATATTCTAAAGCCAAGCGGTCTAAATCTGTTTTAGAAAAAACCTTCTTTATTTTTGTTTCATTTATTCTGCCAGCTCTATTATTTATAAAAGAATAAACATTTAGAGTCTCAGGATCGATTGCAAGTCTTGAAAATCCAAAATCTAAATTTAAGTCGTTTGCATTTCCTATTGGCGTTTTAATAAATACTCTTTTTAATTTGCCATCAATCTTTAGTTTTGCAGTATATAGTGTGCCTTCCTTTAGTGCCCTCATAAATCCAATATAAGTGTCTATACAAACTGGCGAATCTACTCTTGCTCTTGGCTTTTTAAGAAATCTGCCTTTTTGTATATCTCTTGTGTCTCTTAAAAAACTATTAAATTCTCGTTTGTGCTCTAGATTATATCTAATATTTTCTAAAACCGAAGAAAGCTGAGTAATATTAAAGTTTTCAATAATTCGAACAATTTCTTTTTGTTCTTTTATATCTACTTTTGATAAATAAGGTTTTGCAGAATCTATATCCAAGTTAAAAAAAAGATCAGGTTTTGTACCATATTTTAAATTATATTTATTTTCATTTAGTTTTTTTTTAAAAAAATAATAAACTAAATCTTTGTTTTCCATTTTTTCACCAGTCTATCTTTACTTGGTCTGTTCTAAACTTTGGGTTGATAAGAGTTTCTTCTAGTTTCATTCCGCCTTTACCTTTGTAAGTATTAATAAAATGCTTGACTCCAAGATCCGCTATCAATAAACCATTGTCAAGGCACACAATTGCTGGAGGGATATAAAGCTTAACTTTGTTTTGCTTACATAATTTTTCTAGCATCTCTTTTAAGGCTTTACTAGCAGCAACTCCACCAATAACAATTACTTCTTTTTTCTTTGTGTAAGATAAAGCTCTGTCTGTTACTTCTAATAGCATTGCATAAGCTGTGTGCATAAAAGAATAAACAAGGTCTTCTTTTTTTTCTGTTGCAATCTTTTTTCTTGCAGCGGTTTGTAATCCAGAGAATGCTAAGTCCATTCCTTTAACAGAATATGGTAGTTCAATGTAATGCCTTTCTTTATTTTCCATATAGATTTTATCAAGAACTGGCCCACCAGGAAAGCCATAACCAATGTCTCTAGCAAAAGAATCGAAAAGATTTCCAATTCCGATGTCAAGTGTCTCTCCAAGTATCTTATAGTAACCATTGTCTTTTGCAATAATTTGAGTGTTTGCTCCTGATGTATAAATCACTAAAGGGTCTTTACATTTCAGAATGGTTTTCCCAATCTCGATATGCGAAACGCAATGATTGACCCCAATTATTGGTTTATTATATTTGTCTGCTAAAGCCCGTGCTAAAGTTGCAGAAACTGTTAAACATGGCGCAAGACCAGGACCTTGTGAAAAAGAAATAACATCAATGTCTTTAATTTTTAGTTTTGATTCCTCTAAAGCTTCTTTAACAACATCAACAGCACAAGAATAATGGTGTATTGAAACATCAAATGGCTTTAGTCCAGTAGCACTACCTGGTTTAGCCACAAACTGTCTTTTACGGTTTGCTAGAATCTTACCATTAGAATCAATAATACCAACACCTAAGGTGTGAGCTGTGCTTTCTATTCCAAGACAAATTTTTGCTTTAACCATAAATATATCTAATTAAGATATATTTTTAATAACTATATAGTTTAATTTCTATATTAGAAAGTGAAAGAATATGGCAATAAAACTGTATAATACCGCAACTAAGAAAAAAGAAGTTTTTAAATCAGTTAATCCTAACCAACTAAAGATATATGTTTGTGGTGTTACAATTTATGATGACGTGCATTTAGGTCATGCTTTTTCATATATTAATTATGATATTCTAATAAACTATTTTAAGTATTTCTTAGATTATGATATTTTATATGTTAGAAACATTACTGATGTTGGGCATCTAACAGACGACGGCCTATCTGATACAGGAGAAGACAAGATACAAAAGCGCGCAAGCGAAAGAAAAGTTCATCCAATGGAGTTGGTTTACAAATATTCACATAGAATGTGGAAACATTTTGATGCTTTAAAGATATCAAGGCCTAATCTAGAACCAACTGCTTCTGCACACATCCTTGAGATGCAAGAATGGATAAAGAAAATGTTAAAGAATGGATTCGCATACGAAGTAAATGGAAATGTTTATTATGATATTTCTAAGTTTAAAGACTATGGTAAATTCGCAAACAAAAATCTAGAAGAACTTGATAAAAACACAAGATTTGAAAACGACCCAAACAAAAGAAATATTGGAGACTTTGCTTTGTGGATAAAAGCAAAACCAGAGCACATACTTAAATGGCCATCGCCTTGGGGAGAGGGCTACCCTGGCTGGCATCTTGAGTGTTCTGTTATGGGCACTAAATACCTAGGAGAAAGATTTGATATACATGGTGGAGGAATAGAACATCTTTTCCCACATCATCAAAACGAGATTGCACAAAACTATGGATATTACGGACACGATGTTGTAAACTATTGGGTGCACACAGCAATGCTTATGGTTGAAGGAAAGAAGATGGGCAAGTCTCTTGGAAATTTCATAACAGTAGAGGATTTTTTAAAGAAACACTCTGCAGAATCACTAAGATATCTTTTCTCAACAGGAAATTACAGAAAGCCACAGAATTATACAGAAAAAGCAATTGAAGATTCAGAAATTGCAATTGATAGACTAAATAAATATATTAAAAGACTACAAGCAGTAACTAATAATAAAAACACAAACTTTGGAAAAGAAATTATAGAAAACGCTATTGAAAATTTTAAAAACTCAATGAATGATGATTTAAATACTCCTTCTGCTTGGGCAAGCATCTGGTTTTTAGTTAAAGAAGCAAACAGATTAATGGATTTACAACAATTAACAGAAGAAGAATCGCATAAAATCTTAGATTTCTTACAAAAAGTAAATCAAGTATTTAAAGTATTTAATTTTGAGCAGGAAGTGCCTAAAGAAAAACAAGTAATTCAAAGAAAAGAAATTGAAGAACAAATAAATAAACGAAATCAGTTGCGAAAAGAAAAAAAGTGGGAAGAATCTGATCAGATACGTTTAAATCTAGAAAAGAAAGGCGTCGTCTTAAGCGATACCCCGACAGGAACCACTTGGCATTATGAGTAGTTTTATTTCTTACTTTTTCCATCAATTTTTTTTAATATCCTTTCCATACTTTCAAATGAATATCTAAAATCTTCCAGATCCATATTTAATGGAATTCCTCTTTTTTCTAGTTCTTTCATAAAGTCTCTTTTTGAAAGTCCTGCAATCTTTGCTGCTTCACTTAAACAGATCTTCTTTGTATTGTATTCGTTAACTGCTGATTCAAAAAGATATTCTTTAATTCCTTTATCAATAACAATCCTTGTCACTTCTGATTCATTAATGTTTTCTGCTTTTGAAATATAGCTTATAGATGCTAATGCATTATCTGATAATCTAAAAGATTTTACTTTCTTAACATTATATTTTTTCATTTTTTCACCTATTTTAATTGTTTTAATGCCTCTCCTATTATTTCTTTTCTTATGCTTTTCTTTATCAAATTAATCTTCTGCTTTGCTATTTCTTTTGTAATTATTCTATCTTTAAAAAGTTTTAAAATAAATGTGGGAGTTGTTATTGATATAATTCCGTACCTATTACAATATTTTAATGGCCCAGAATCGTCTGTTAAAACTATTGCATTCAATTCTTCGGCTAATGCTATTGTATATATTTCTCCGGAGTAGTTGGAAAGAGTATCAAAAAGTTTTTTTGAAACGGTTTTAGGGTTTTTTACTTGTACAAAATCTAATTTTTTTAATTGTATAAAAGAATCTAGATCTTTTGGAACACTTGCTCTTGTGTCTTTATAATCATAAAGCTCATCTTCTACTTTCTCTGTAAAATACAAATCGAAATAATCAAATAAATATTTGACTAAATCTGTTTTATTAAGATTAATCCAAAATGAAGAATCAACTACTGCTTTTAGTTTAACCATAAATATAATGTATTACAAAATGTTTAAAAATAGTCGCTTTTTGTAATACGTTTATTTTTCAATTATTATTTCTTCTGTGTTGCTTTCTTTAATAATTATAAAATCTATTTTTTTATTTTTTAATTCCTTAAAATAAAAATTAGCAAGAGATTCCATGCCCTTATAGCCTTTAATCAAAACAAATAATTCTTTATCTCTAATCTTTGCATTAAAGTCTTCTAGAGTTTTTCTTTCTTTGTTTAGATCAATGCCTTTAACTCTGCCATTTATTAGTTTACCTTGAAAACCAATACCAACAGTAAACTGTAATGGGTGTTTCTTGTGACTTAGTGTCAGATTGGAATAACATATTGCTTTGTTCATGCTTTTCTTTTTGTTTCTAGTCTAAAAACTCCAGCAGTTACTTCTCCTACATTATATCCTGCTTTTAAAAGTTCTATTGGCTTATATCCCGCTTTTAGTTTCTGCTCTGCGTAATCCCACATTTGATATTGGTTATTGTTTGTTCTTTTTACTTCTTGTTTTCTTAGGGTTTCTAAAAACGTTATATTCTTTTCATTAAATTTATACCTGTGTAGATTTTGACTTATTTTTTCAATATTTGCTTGAATATAATTGTGCCTTGCTTCTAGTTTTCTTAAAAGCTGCTTTTGTACAATAGGTCTTTTGTTTTCTGGAAGTCTATTAACTTTTTTATCAAATTCTGAAATTTCTTTTGATAAGTTTTCTCTTTTTAATTCTCTTTTTTTTGTAGACACTTTTGCTAATTCTCTTTGTCTTAAAATTGAATTCTTAATTTCCATTGGTTTTCTGGAAATCGGTTTTCTTGCTGCAATTGCTGGCATATTATCACCTTTTTTAGTTTTTATAATAATATTATAAACCTATAAATTTAAAAAGAAATTCAAATTATAAAATAACCCCTTTATTTTTAAATTTAGTTATTAAGCCTTTAGGCCAAACACAGGATTGAACTTCTCCAATGTGTGCTTTCTCTAATATAAACATAGAAAGTCTTGATTGCCCGATACCACCACCAATTGAAAGAGGGATTTTATTTGAAATAATCTTTTTGTGATAATCCAATTTCAACTTGTGTATTTCATTCTTTTCTTTTAGTTGAAACAATAATGCATCTTTATCAACTCTTATTCCCATAGAGGATAACTCTAATGCTTTACCACTAACTTTATCCCAAACTAAAATGTCTCCGTTTAATCCTGGTTTTCCGTTTTCTATTGTTGACCAATCATCATAGTCAGTTGCTCTTATATCGTGTGGCTTATTGTCAGATAAATCTGCACCAATACCAATAATAAAAACTGCACCATGTTGTTCTGTAATCTTGTCTTCTCTTTCTTTTGGGGTTAGTTTCGGATATAACTTTTGTAAATCTACTGAATGTATAAAATGTATATCTTTTGGAATTGTATATTCTAATTGTTTATATTTTTTATTTAACTTTAATTTTGTTTTATACATGCTTGAATAAATTTGTTTTACTATTTTTTTTAAGAATTTTATATTTCTTTGTTCTTTTGTAATTACTTTTTCCCAGTCCCATTGATCAACATAAACACTATGTGTGGAATCAACATCTTCATCTTTTCTTATGGCGTCCATATCTGTATATAGTCCCACACCTATTGGAAATTTAAATTCTCCAAGTATTAATCTTTTCCATTTTGCAAGAGAATGTACAATTTCTATATCTTCTTTTAAAAATTTAACTTTAAAAGAAACAGGTTTTTGAGTTCCCGCAAGATCATCAAGCAGCCCAGTGTTTGCAATTAAAAATTTCGGTGCGCTTACACGCAAAAGGTTTAGTTTTTTTGATAAGTTTTTTTCAAAATCAGTTTTTATAAATTGAATTGCTTCTTGTGTTTGAAAATAATCCAATTTCGATTTATATGTTGGGTAGATACTTTTTCATAAGTTATTCATCTCCTTTTAAACGCCCCAGGTAGGATTTGAACCTACGACCTATCGATTAACAGTCGATTGCTCCAACCACTGAGCTACTGAGGCAGAATCGGTTTCGCTCGCACCCAGAAAATATATTTTCTGGTGCCCTAAAAACCAAATGGTTTTTATGGATTCGTGCGCAATGGATTTCGTGCTTATGCACGATTATCAACGCGAACCAATTATATTTTTATCTACGGTTTGAAACGAACCATAGTTCTTGGAAATGGTATTGTGTCTTTTATGTTGTCAACACCAGTAATGTATGCAATTAATCTTTCAACACCTAAACCAAAGCCTGCATGTGGAACTGAACCATATCTTCTAGTGTCTAGATAAAACTCATAATGCTTTGGGTCTTCGCCATCATCTAGTAATCTTTGCTTTATCTTTTCTAAGTCTGGCTCTCTTTCACTTGCACCAATAATTTCTCCATAACCTTCTGGGCCAATACAATCAAAGCCAAGAACGACACTTGAGTCTTTTGGGTCTTCTTTCATGTAAAAGGCCTTAACAACTTTTGGATATCTTGTAACTATTGTAAAGGTATCGTGCATTTTACTTAACTTGTCTTCCTCAATTGTTCTTAGATCTTTTCCCCATTCAACTTCCATATCTGCTTTTTCTTTAAGAAGTTTTAGAACTTCAGTATATGTCATTCTTATGAATGGTTTAGAGATTGCTGTTTCTAATAACTTTGTGTCTCTTTTAAGGATATCAAGATCTTCTTTATGTTTTGAAAGTACTGTTTTGATTACATGTTTGATTAGCCCTTCACCATAATCTTGAAGCATTTCAAAATCAATCCAAACCCCTTCCATCTCTGCATGCCAGTATTCTGTAAGGTGTCTTGAGGTCTTTGATTTCTCTGCTCTAAAAGATGGAGCAATGGTATAAATCTTTCCTAAAGAAAAGATTGCTGGCTCAGCATATAGTTGCCAGGTCTGAGCTAAGAAAACTCCTTCTTCTCCAAAGTAATCAACTTTAAAAAGAGAAGAACCTCCTTCGCATTGGACTGATTGAAGTATTGGTGATTGATATTCATAGAATCCTTCTTTTCTAAAATATTCATGAATCGCTCCAATTACTGTTGATCTTATCTTTAGGATGCTTGTCATTTTTCTACTTCTAAGCCAGAGATGTCTAACATCTAGAAGAAACTCCTCAGAGAAGTCTTTAGAGATTGGATAGTTCTCTGATTTTCCAACAAGCTCTATTGAATCAATATCAACTTCATAACCTTGAGGAGACCTTTCTTCTTTTCTTAGTTTTCCATGAACTATTATTGAAGATTCTATTCCTAATGCTTTTGCTGTTTGAAACTCTTCTGGTTTTAACTTGTCTTTTGAAGCAACAAGCTGTATAATTCCGGTTTCATCTCTAATTGTTACAAAGATATTATCTTTTTGATCTCTAATTCTATATACCCATCCTCGAATAGATATATCTTCTGTTTTACTTTCTAAAACCCCTTTAACACTTAAATATTTTTTTTCCATTTTTTTAATTCACTTCCATTTTAATTATTAAATAATGATAAACAAATATATTAAAAATAAACCACTTATGTCAAGATTTTGACAATAAGTTACAATGCGAATAGATAAAGTAGTGGCCTACTGGCCATTAAAGTTATTGATAATTATACAAAACTTTGATTTATAATCAGAATCCTCTAAAACTATTTTGTATATCATAAATATCTTAATGAAAAGAAAAGTTTATAAAAGAGAATGAAATTCTCTTCTAGTTATATATATTTTAGTCTATCTCTATCTCATCAAAAAAACCATCAATCACACACCCTACATAATTCCAGGGCCCTTCTGCACCGCCATTTGGAGGATCAAAGGCGGGAAGACCAACTTCTAAACAATCCTCATAACTTAGATTATAAAACTCTGGATTGGGATTTAATGTTTTAGCAGTTATATTTTTATCCTGTGTATAAATTGATTTAGCATTTCCAATTGTTGCATTTGTAATTACCGCACCAATAACTATACCAAGAACTAAAGCAACTACTGCCCAAAGCATTATTTTTGTATTTTCTTTTTTCATTTTGATTTCATCTCCTTTTTTAAGTTAATTAATTAAATAAATATAAAAAAAGAGAACCGATATATATATATAT
>DAOOON010000022.1:8231-9627 GCA_035387745.1 archaeon | reverse complement strand
TAACGTGAACCTTGTGCAATTCTTTCGATTTCGTCTTTTCTTTTTACTGAAAAACTCTTTTGGTCGTTTCTTGCAGCATCCATTATTTCTTCTGCTAAAGCTGCTGCTGGTTCTTTCTTACTTTTATAGGTGTTTTTAAAACACGCAAGTGAAATATTCTTTAATGCTTCATCAAGTCTCTTGATTGGAGCAAGATCAACTGATTGTGTGTAAGTGATATCCCCTTTCTGAAGCTTTGTGATATCTTCTCTTGGTGCAGAATATTCAACTGCAGTTACAAGAACTTGAACAGGATTTTCTTTTGTAACTTTGTGGATGTGCTCAAATGCTTCTTCAACAGTTTTTAACATCTGCTCTTTCTTTCCACAACCCATTCTGTGTCTTACAAACTTACCAGAAAGCTTTTTCTTTCCTTGTCCTGATCTCATCATCTTATTAACAAGTCTTTCAACAACATTGATTTTTGTTTTTCTAGAAGGCTCTTTGTTAGTTGCACCAAATGAATGTGGTATAACCTTGTCTTCTAAATTCATATATTTAGCAAGGCCTGCATCCTTAAAGTTTATTCCTTTTGTTTCCCATTTATCAAATAATTTCATTTTTTAACACCTATCTCTTAGTCTTTTCCTTCTTACCTTTTCTTAACATTTCAAGTGATTGGTCATTAACCTTAACAACCTTATATCTCACACCCCAAAGATCTCCGATCGGACCGCCTTTTCTTCCACCGATACCTTCAACAGTTACTTGGTCGTGAGCATCAATAAACTTAATTGCCTTATCTTTAGGAGCAAATGCGGTTAGTTCTTTTCCATTTTTAATCAACTGAACTCTAACACATTTTCTAATACCAGAGTTTGGCTGTCTTGCGGTTATTCCTTTCTTATCAAGAACAATTCCTCTTGCTTGAGGAGCCCCTCTCATTAGTCCTTCTTTTTTATCAACCTTTAGTTTTCTTTTAGTTCTTGGATCTTTTTTAGTCCATTTCTTTCTATCTTTTATTAATTTTCTTGCTGAAAATTCTCCATTTGCCATAATCATTTCACCTTAGTTTAGTTTCTTTACCGAGTCTTTCTTTTAAAGAAAGGCTCAATTATTTTTTCTTAATTTTGATAATGTCCTTAAACATCTTATCCTCTAATATTGGAACTTCGTCTTCTTCTTTAATTTCTTCTGTTTCAGATTTAACTTTTGTTCCTCTTGCTGCTCTTTTCTCGTCTCTTTTCTTCTTTAATTTTAATTCATCTTCCGAATAATCTCCGTCTTCGTCTTTCTTTGCTTTTTTATCTTTTTTAGCATTTTTTTTATCTTCTTTCTTTGCTTTCTTTGCAATTAATTTCTTATCTTCTTTTTTATCAGAATCTTTTTCATTAATTACTTCTAAGATTGAAGATTT
>DAOOON010000022.1:0-8131 GCA_035387745.1 archaeon | reverse complement strand
ATTGTGTTTCTTAATTCTTGATTGAATCTTGTCCAATTCATATTGTTTCATCCTCTTATTTAATTTACTTTGTCTTGCACATCTTTTTTAATATCTAAAATTATATATATTTTAGCTACAAAAATATTATAAACTACTCTTCTTTTTTCTTATCCTGTAAAGCCTTGGCTTTTATCATCTTTTCAAGGCCTTTAGCATCTAAAGTCAATCTAACCTTTCCCGTTCCTGCAGAAATTGGCTGACCAACAATTATGTTTTCGGTTATACCAACTAGGCCTTCAATTTCGCCGTTAAATGCTGCTGCAACAATATGTTTAATTGTTTCTTCAAATGCAGCTCTTGCAAATGGACTTTTCTTCTTTCCAGTAATACCTGTTCTTACAACTCCTTGTATTACTCCTGAAGAAGTCATCATGTCTGCTAGTATGTAAATGTGCCTAATATTAATAACAATTCCATTAACATCAAATGTATATTTTAATTCAGAAACTATTGCTTCTCTAGCAGCCTCTACACCAAACGCTTTGTAGATTTCAAAGATATCATTTGTCTTTGTTTTATAGGTATCAACGCCTTCTGTTTTTAAAACTTCTTTAAGATTTGATCCTTTTGTCTGTATTAGCTTTTCTCCGTTTTCTTCAATTACAACTGCTTTTTCTATACCTTTTACACCATATAGTGGTATCTTATTCCATTTTAATATTGCTTTTCTAATATTGTATAATGGAGTTTTGTTTGAAAAATGGAAATTTATCTGTTGCTTGTTATTCGTAAATCTTTTTGAATCGTATGTGTCTTCTATTTTTTCATATATTGAATCCATTACTTCTTCTTGATTTACCCCTAAAATCTCTGCTTTTTCTGTATCAAATTTAAATGAAACTAATTTTTCTGAGAAGTCTTCAACAAAAGAACCAACATCTCCAACTTTAACATCAATTAGGTTTTTACAGAACTCATCAACGTCTTTTTCTCTCTTTAATTTGTTTCTATCTAGATATATCTTCATAGATGGATATCTTGCTTGTGAACGCGCATCAACAATCTCAATTACTCTTTGTATTCCTTGACCAACAGAAACTTCCAAAGAACCGGCATAGTGCTTTGTTCTAAGTGTTAGCTGTGTTCCGGGTTCACCAATTGACTGAGCAGCAATTAATCCCACAGCATCTCCTGGAACAACTAAGCCATCATTATATCTTTTTGTAACGACATCAAGAAGTTTTTTCTTCTTATCATTGCTTAGTTTTTTCATAGTTGCATATTTTTCTACTTTCTCTACAATAGCAATTGGTAATGCTTTCATTTTATCACTTTTTAAATTTCATTTAAATTATTCACTCATTGAAAAAATTTATGTTCTTTCCAAGGTATGCTTTTTCTGGAGATAAACCATCTTCTCCGTACATAAACTGTATTACTTGTCCATCTGCTGAGGTGACCTTTAACTCATCATTAACAACAAGATCCTTTAGAGCATTTGATAATCTTCTGTAAAGATAACCAGATACTTTTGTTGCAACACCTGTGTCAATTTCACCTTGTCTACCACCAATAGCGTGACAGAAATATTCTCTTGGACTCATTCCATCAAAGAAATTACTTTGAACAAAACCGTAATCTGTTACTTGATTACTGCCTTTTGGACTTGAACTTAATAATCTTTCAGAAAATCCTGATTTTGGTCTTCCTGTTCTAACAGTTACTTGCCCCCAAAGCCCAAGCATGTTTACAACATTTAATATTCTTCCACGACCCCCACCAATACTTGCAACAAGAGCGGTGTTGTTATTTGCTTTCTTTACTTCTGAAAACAATTCATCAAGCTTTAATTCTAAGATTTTATCTGAAACCTTATCTTTCATTTCACCAGTAACCTTTAGAATTTCACTTTCGAAAGTTTCTTCAAGATTCTTTCCCGGTATCAGTGGTAAGCTTCTATCTTCATATTTCTTAATTATTGAATTTGAACTAGCAATCATGCCTTTTACTTTTGCTCTTATTTCTTTTTGTAATTCTTCACTTGCTTTATATTCATCAAGAGCAACTGTTAAACCTTGTTTAGCGATATTTGCAAATACTAGTTTTGAAAACTTATAATAGAAGTTTGCAAGTTCTTCTGCACCATAATATCTATATATTGTTTCTATCAAACCTTTGTGCATATCCATTTTTTCATCCATTACTCCTGAGATTATCTTTCCTTTTTCTATCTTTAGATAACAATCATATGCACATTTTTCTTTTTTACATTTTTTACAATCTTTTGCTTTAGAAACTATGCTACAAAGTTTGTTCTTATATTCAATATTTAGACCTTTTGGAAGTATCTGACTAAATATTAATTTACCAGAATAATATCCCCTCCCTCTGTCTGCTGTAGGAAGTTCTGTTATTCCAATAGAATATAATAATGCCATTGCTTCTTTTCTTGAAAACTCAGTTTTTTCTCTTGTTAAAAGATAAGCGCCAGATATTAGATCGTGGTCTGGAGCAATAACTGGTTTCCCGGTTCTAATGCTTATTACATGCTTATCTGCAATCATAAGTTCTTTAACTTCAGTATAGGATTCTTCACTTTGTGGTACGTGAAGATTCATATCGTCTCCATCAAAGTCAGCGTTATATGGATCACAAGATATTGGGTTAAGTCTAAAGGTTCTTCCGGGAAGAATCTTAGCATAATGCCCCATCATTGAAACTCTGTGAAGTGTTGGCTGTCTGTTAAAAATAACAATATCTCCATCTTGTAGTTTTCTTTTAACAGTCATTCCTTCTGTTAATTGTTCAGCTAATTCTTCTTTATTTTCTGGATTTATTATCTTTCTTAAACCTTTTTCTGTTAGAAGATACGCAACTTTATCTTTAAGTATATATTCCTTTAATTTATCTTTATTCCAGGCCGTTACTTTTTCTGGAACAGTTAGAGTGTTAGCAACATACTCTGGAATACCTAGTTCATTAAATTTAATATCTACACTTGGTGTGATTGTTGAACGCGCAGAAGCATTTACTCTTTTACCAATAAGGTTAAATCTAAATCTTCCTTTCTTTCCTTTAAGTCTTTGAGCGATTGTTTTTAATGGTCTTCCTGATCTTTGCTTTGCGGGTGGAACGCCAGCAGTGTTATTATCAATATATGTTGTAATATTGTATTGTAAAAGATCCCAAAGATCTTCAATAATTATTTGTGGGGCTCCAGCGTTAATATTTTCTTGTAGTCTAATATTTATTCTTACAATATCTAGAAGCTTATAGGTTAAATCATCCTCAGAAGTAATAACATTTTCTAAAGACAACGATGGTCTAATTGAAACTGGAGAGACTGGTAAAACTGAAAGAATAAACCACTGTGGTTTTAGTTTGTCTGAATAACCAAACAAGAATAAATCTTTATCTGGAATCTTTACTAACCAATCAAGTATCTCTGCAGGATATAGTCTTTCTCCGTTCTTGAAAAAGTTTGTTGGTTTATCAAGAGCAATTTTATTTACTATTGCTTTACAGTGTGGGCATTTCTTCTCTCCCTTTACTCTGTTTAAGATTTCTTTAACACATTTGTCTGTGTCTTCTGATATTAGCATTAATTCATTTATTTCTTCTTCTTCAAGAAGCATTCTTCCACATTCTTGACAAGTTGAAGCTAGAACACAATATAGTTTTTCTCCAAACTTTGGATGAATTACTGGTCTGATTAATTCTAAAGAACCGAAGTGTCCTGGACACCCTTTCATTGTTTGTCCACAAGTTTTACATCTAAGTCCTGGAGAAATTATTCCAAGGTGAGGATCCATTAATCCTCTTTCAATTGGATAACCATCCTTATCATAAGTATCAGCTCTTGAGATTTCAACAGCAGACATCTTTCTAATCATGTCAGGACTTAATACTCCAAATTCAATGCTTCTTATTTTCTTTGATGTGTTCATCTTATCTACCTTTTAAATGCTCTAGTCTATTTTATCTCCAAGATTTAACTTTGGATATACTCCCATTGCTTTTAGTTCATCAAGCAATAGCTTGAAACCATAACTGATCTTTACTTGGTGTACGTTTGTCCCATTACATACTGGACAGTATCTTTTGTTTCTTATCTTATCATCAACTGCCGGAATTCCACAGTCTTCACAGACCATGATATTCATTTCGTCTGCATCGTCCATTAATTTTTCCTGTAATGTCATTGCAGCACCATGAGCAACTAAAGCTTCGCCTTCCATTTCACCGAATCTTAGCCCTCCGCCTTTTTGCTTACCTTCAGTTGGTTGTCTTGTTAATAATTGTACTGGCCCTTTATCTCTTGCTTGTATTCTATTAACAACTAAGTGTGTTTGTAATCTTTCAAAACCAAGAGGCCCAACAAAAATTGGCATCTCTATCTTTTCTCCGGTCTTACCATCATAAAAGGTTTCTTTACCATCTGGTCTAAATCCATATTCTTGTAATAATTTAAAAACTTCGTCTTTATCATTACAGAAAGGAGTTCCATCAATTGCCTTCCCACTTGCTGCAACAGTTTTACCGGCAATGCTTTCAAACAAATGACCTAAAGTCATTCTTGAAGGAATGGAATGCGGATTTAAAATAAAGTCTGGTTTTATTCCTTGACTTGTAAAAGGCATATCTTCTTCTCTTATTACTGCACCAACAACCCCTTTCTGTGCGTGATGACTTGTAAATTTATCTCCAACCTGTGGTTCAAGATAAGTTCTAATTCTTACTTTACATAATTTAGTTCCAGAAATTGTTTCAGAAATCATTACTCTGTCAACATAACCATCTAAATGTTTTCTAGAACAAACAGAAGTATCTCTTCTTTCTTCTGTAACAACTCCAAACTCTGAAACTTCTTCAACAAATCTTGGAGGAGACGTCATACCAATAACTACTCCGCCTTCTGAGATTTTTGATTCTAGCATTACAATTCCATTTTCATCAAGATTTGCATAAGCATCTGTTCCTCTAAATCCGCTTGCTTCTTCTGTAGGAATACAAAATTTGTCTGTCTGCCCAGAAGGATATCTGATTTCTGCTTGAGAATATGATCTATAATATGAAGATCTTGACATTGCTCTTTGTATTGCGCCTTGATTAATAATAAAAGCATCAAGCATATTGAAACCTTTGTAAGGCATGATTGCAACAATTGCATTTTGTATCATTGGTCTTTTTTCCATATGTAAAAGCTTTGATGTTCTTGTGTAAACTAAAGGTTTTTGTGGATAATACAAACAATGCATTTCTGTATCAAATCTTAAATTATAATTAGATGATGGTATTCCAATTGCCTGCTTGTAAAGTTTAGCACCATGAATTGCTTTACCAGCCATGTTGTGCTCAATAAATGGTATCATTGATGAAACAATACTAAAGATAGCTGTTCCTGAAATTTCTAAGTGTGTGTGATCTGGAGTAATCTCATCTTCTGTTAAAGCAATATATGCATTTTCCTCTTCTTCAGCATCTAAAAACTCAACAATTCCTTTAGAAAGAAGATCTTGCCAAGATAATTTCTTTGATCTTAAGTCTTCTACAATTTCTGGTGTTACTCTTGATTGCCCTTTATCTAAAATAATTACTGGTCTTTGTACTCTTCCAGCATCAGTGTTAATATAAACTTCATTTGTTGTTTCATTAAATGCAATATTTATTTGCGGATCAATCTGAAGAGATCTTCTTTTTTTAAGTAAATCTGCTCTTAATTTTTCAGGGTCATCGTGAAATCCAACAATTCCACCATTAACATAAATTTTTGCTCTTGATTTTGCCATATTATTTCACTTTTAAAAATAATTCTAATCAGAGGTGACGTCCTCATTCTTTAATATTCTTCTAATTCCTTCTGGATCAGTGTCTGTTGTAATCTTTGCCATCATTGAAAGATTCTTAACAAGACCACAGTTTGGTCCATCTGGTGTTTCGATTGGGCAAAGTCTCCCCCAGTGTGTTCCGTGAACATCTCTTGCTTCGTAAAGTTCTCTTGATGAATCTAAAGTTGATTTCACTCTTCTTAGATCTGTAATTGATGTCAAAAAGTTATCTCTTGACATGTATTTACTAACACCTGTTAATTGCCCTATCCAATTTCCAGTGCTTACTGCAAACATTATTCTTTCAGTAATTGCATCTGGTCTAATCACTGTATTAATATTTAATTTTCTGTGTCTTGAAATTGTTCTATCAATCTGGAATTTAAGATCTTTTGTAAAATGTTTAAAAGAGAATCTGAAAAGATTTTCCATTAACTTTCCAGAAAGCTCAAGTCTCTTATTAGCATAATGGTCTTTGTCTGCTTGTGTTCTTAAATTATATGCTTTTTCAATAATCTTAACAGACATTGCTACAAGGAAGTGTGCCTTCATTGTTCTTGCATCTTTTTCTTGACCTAGGTGTGGCAATAAGAACGAATCAATTACTTCTTTTGCTCTTCTTAGTCTATAGGTCTTTGTCTGAGAAGGTGCAACTGATCTTCCAATCTTGTCTAAAGCTTCTTCTTCTGATTGTAATTCCACTTTATCAAGATTAAGAAGAATTTCATTTTGAATAATTTGGTCCTTTGGGAAAAGATCTAGAATATGAGTTGATTTTGTGTAACCAATTGCATTTAATAATTCAACAAGCATTAATTTTCTTGGAGAAGATGGAAACGAAATTGTAAATAATCCGTCTTGTGTTCTTGAGATTCTTACTTTTCCTTTAAATGCTCCTTTAACTGAAATCACTTGTGCATTAATTACTTCTTCTGTATCGTTAAGTAGAATTCTATCAAATGCTAGAACTTCTTGAGTGATTAGTGCTTTTTCTGAACCATTAACAATCATGTAACCTCCCCTGTCCATTGGGTCTTCTCCATTTTCTATTAATTCTTCTGGAGATAAACCATAAAGGTTACATCTGTTTGATTTTACAAGAATTGGCATTTCTCCAACATATGCTCTTTTCTCATCTTGAAGAACTCCTTTTCTGTAAAGCTTAATATCTAAATAAATTGAACCAGAGTATGTTAGGTTTCTAAGTCTTGCTTCCATTGGCATTAATCTAAATTTTGCAGTTCTGTCTGCTTCAACAATCTGTGGGTTTGTGATTTCTACATTTGATAATGTAACATCAACATTATTTGTGGAACTAATAAATCCATTTTCTTCAACAATCTCTGAAACTTTTTCATCAATAAACTGATTAAAAGAATTGATTTGCTGTTGAACAGGACTATACAAGTCATAATAAGACTCAATTACTGGCCATTTATCTAAACTTTTCATAATCTTTCACACTTTTATAAATATTATCTTTAATTTTAGAATTAAAAAATCATATAGAAATTACTCTTCTATAGTAAATAACTTCGCCAATCTTTTTATTGTTTCTTGCAATTCTAATCACATCTCCAACTTTTACTTCTAAGTGAGCGATGCCTGGATCAGCAATATAGATTAAAGGTAGTTTTTCTGGATTTATATTTTTTTCAGAAATAAGTTTTTCTAATTCGTCGCCCGAAACAATTTCATGCTTAGGGATATAAGAATGCTTTATTTCTTCTTTTACTTTTCTTGCTCTTTTCTTTACTTTCTTTCTTTTGCCCTTGCCTTTTGTTTCTTCCTCTTCGTCATCATCAAGAATATCAAAAGTAACTTTCTCTTCTTTTTCTTCTTCTTCAACTTCTTCCTTTGGCGCTTTGATATCTATATCATCAAAGCTATAATCATCTTCTAAACCGACATCTGTTTTTAATCCTGGCATAACCTTACACCTTTAATTGTAAATGTTTTTGCTTTTCTGTCTTTAAGTTGTTTGCCGATAGCTAACGCTAGACAATCTTTTTCTAATACGGGCTGATAGTTAAGCTTGAATTAACGCCCTTATATTTATAAAAATCGCCTGTAATCTTACTGTTTTTTGTAAAAATTATAAATATAGCTAAACTAGACAGGAGCATATAATATTTATAATAACAAAATATTTATAAATACTTTGTTTTATTTCTTTTTTTCTCTTTTTCTAGTTACTTCGGGACGTTTCTTTGTTTTTTGTGATTTATCTATTTTTTTCTGCGAAATTATGCTTTTAAATAGCTCTTTTTCTTTATCTGTAAGTTCATCAATTCTTTTTTTTATAGCTTTTCCTTCTTTTT
>DAOOON010000021.1:1479-11361 GCA_035387745.1 archaeon | reverse complement strand
TATTTAATAATAAATAACTTTTTAAGTATTTAGTTATTATAATTATATGTGATTTAATAAAATGGCTAAAAAGAGAAAAAAATTAGAAAAGCATCTAAGTTTGGATTTGTTTAAGCCAGGAAAAATTACGGTCTATGTTTATGTAATTGTTATTTGCCTTATTATTGGATTTGCAATACTTAGTTTTGTTTCTAGCTTAAATAAAACAGACAAATATAAGACACAAGCAATTGATGATTGTATTGCTCTTTGTAATGAAAAACTTATAAGAACCGAATTGTCTTCTACTGGCCCTTGCCTTTCTGAATCTATTGCTCCAGGGTGGGTTTGTGATTCTGTTAATACTCCAAGAAACGATTATGTGGATAATCTTAAAGAAAATCAGTGCGAATCCTATCATTCAAGAATAAACAAAAGATTTGTAGAGGTAAGCACTACTTGTGAGTTTCTAAGAACTAATTAATGTAATGATTATTACAACCAGCATTAGCGCAACCTGTATTGGAAGGGCCGGAAGAGCTTTTACTTTTGTTTTATACCGGTCTAAAATATAGAAGGTTAAAAACAATCCAGCAATTGAAGAAATCCAAATTGCAGAAATGGGAATTAATATTTGTAATATTGAATACTTCTTTATTAATAAGGCAAAAAGACTAGAAGAGACTAGTGCCGGAATAACAAGATCTCCACCGCCAAGCTTATATTCTCTTTTCTTTGTTGGAAGAATAAATAATAAGGATATCTTTTTCTTAATAATCATGTCTGCAAGAGTAATCATGTGCTTTGTAAAAAACACAGAGATAATATCATAGACTGCAAGAAGTATTAACAAAACAATAACTGGAATAATGCCAAGGCTTATACCAATGATTGCGCCAGCGCCAGCTATTGCCATAGCTAAAAGAATATTGTTATACCATTTTGTGTAAATGGTTTCTTTTGTAAAAGAATATTTTATTAATAATAAACAAATTGTTGCAATATATGCTAGAATTGTATGTAAAAATATAGAAAAAATTAAAGAAACACCACCAAACAATGCTAGCGCCTCTATTACTACAAGATAATTTTGTTTTTTAAAAATTTTTCTTAAAACTATGATTATCGCGGTAAAGAAAATGATATAGCCAACAATAAATAAAGCATTCCAAACACTATTTGGGTCTTTATTAACAAGAGTTAATTGTAGATTCTGCGGCAGATAATTGATTGTTACAATTATTGCAATTATTTGAACTAATAAAAACAAAAACAAAAACGAAAGAAGAAACTTTCTATCCTTTAAAGCACTATACATTTTTTAATCACATTGGTTGTTGCTCTACTGGCTTTATCAAACCAACTTTCGGTTCATAAAGCTCTCCTGATTTCTTTAATTTTGATATTGCATCCATTAATTTATCTCTTCCTATATTTTGTTTTTCCATAGTTTCTGATATTTCTGCAATAGTTACTGCTTTTCCATCAAGAGTCATATCTTTAATTATGTTTAGAACCCTTTTTATAAATTGCCTTTCGCTTGTTGAGGTGCCGGTTGTTATAATATCAATATCAATCTTACCAGTTTCCATATCGATTGCAGTTTGCTCAAGAGAAATTCTGAAGATATTTATTGCTCTTTGTGCATCTTCAAGCTCTATTGTGTGTTTTAATCGCACCTTTGCGCTTGCCTCTGATAATCTTATTAAACCTTCAAGCTGTCTTGGGGTTGCACCAAAGCTTTCGGATTTTCTGCCAAGATCTCTTAAGTCAATATAATAATTTAGAATCTTTTCAGAAGCTTCTTTACTTAATTTTGGTCTAATCTGCTGACGAGCATATGCTACATATTTCTTAAAAATATTTGAATCTATCTTTGGAAGAACAGTATCTTGTATCTTTTCCATTTCTTCTTTTGTTAGTTCTCCCTCTGGTGCTGAAAGCTTTTGAGCAGCCTCTTGAACATCGATTATGTGTCTTCCAAGCTCTAGGTCAAGAGTTCTGTTTAAAACGTCTCTAATTATAAAATATAAATCAAATCTAGAAAGAAGAGAAAATGGCAGATCAATTTGCTCTATTGGATTCTTAAACTTATCAAATCTATTAAACTTTGGGTTTGCTGCTGCTAGAATAGAAGTGTCTGCTCTAAACTTTGCATAAAGTCCTGCTTTAGAAACAGAAACTGTAGCTTGAGCCATGGCTTCGTGAAGAGTGCTTCTATCTTCTGTTTCCATCTTATCAAATTCATCAATCATTGCTATACCGCCAGAAGCTAGAACTACTGCACCAGCCTTTAGAGTCCAGCCGCCTTCGCCAAAATCATCTTTAACTGCAGAGACTGTTAATCCGGCACCTGATGCACTTTTTCCAGAAACAAAAATAGACTTTGGAGCGATGGTTGCTGCGTTTCTTAAAAGTTCAGACTTACCGGTAGATGGATCACCGACTAGAAGAATGTGAATGTTTCCTCTAAAATCCTGTTTTTGAACTTTCTTTTTTACACCACCAAACATCTGAAGAGTAATTGCTTGCTTAACAATGTCGTGACCATAAATCTTTGGAGCAATTGATTGCGCTAATAACTCGTAGATGTCTTCTTTTTTAGAAAGCTGTTTAATTTCTTCAATTTCATCAGGAGTTATATCAAGCTCTTCAAATTCTTGATCAACTTTTTCTACATGGTTTGCTATCATGTACTTGTTAAACATATTTGTGTCTTTCTGTGGCTTTAGTTTAACTATACCAGTTACAATTATCTTGTCACCAGCAGAACAAGAATTAACAAGATCGTCAGAAATAAAAACCTCAACGTGGTTTGCTTGTTCGCTACCTTTTAGATTTTCTATAGGCTCTTGAATCTCAAGCTTTTGATAATCAATAAATTTACTTTGTTCAAGATCTAAATCAAACTCTCTAGACTTACAGTCGCACATGATTGGCTTTGTTAGAGTTTGAGTTGTTTGTTTAATAGTATAAGAATTTTGACACTTCCTACAAATAAAATGAGCATCTGTCATCTTTTGTAGTCTTTCTGTAATTTGCCTAATCATTCCTTCTGCTGATATCAAACTTGTAAGATGCTTTGAACCAATGTCTCTAATATCAACACGATATTCCTCTGGGAGATTAAAAAATCTTATATGTGGCTCAAACTTTTGGTCTGTTTGCTCTAAGATACCAACATCAATTCTTCTTAGAGCTGCAGTTGCTGCTTCAATAATTAAATTAGGGTTTTCTATTAATCTTTCTGCAATATTAAGATCATAGGCTTCTAGTTTTTTATAATCAATATCTAGGCTTTTTTTATCTGGATAATTTGAAGCTAGAATTTCTATTTCTTTTTTATAGACTGCTTCTAGAAAATCAGTAAACACAGAGATATATTCATCTAAAGCTAAATTCGTTTGACCACTTAGGCCCTCATCGACTTCATCAAAATCAAACTCTGTCATATATTAATCCCCTATATTATATTATGTCAAATGCGTTATATGCTTGTCTACTTAGGAAAAGCCTATAGTTATTCATAAAAACTAACAAAAACAATACAGGAAGTGAAGGGGAAAAAACCAAACTATCTGGCTTTAGAAGACATTCTTCTGTGTGTTTCCTTCATTCTTTGTATTCCTGGAACAATCACTTTGCCATTTTTTCGTTTTGCATAAACTTTGTTTAAATGTTTTTCAAGTTCTGTTTTTACTAGCTCTTTCATAAACTGCTCTTTATCTTTTGGCATCCAATTACCCAATAGTTTTTCTGCTGGCGTTCCAAAATGAATTCTGTCTTTTGTTCTTATTGCATAAATATCAAAAGTCATAGGATCTAAAGCCAATTCTAGATGGCCTTCATTTAGGTCTATTTCTTTTGACTTTAGGGATTTATTTTCGCGTTTAGTAAAAACATCTGTTTCTGTTGAACCTACAAGAGACTTAAAAAACATTCTTCTTTCTTTACCATCAACAACTACCTTGTCTGTAGTTATAGTGCCAGACCTTATTGCTCTAATAAACCCAGAATAGGTTTCTTTACATTTCTTATTAAACTTTATTACGTGTGGTTCTCTTGGTATTGTATTATTATATAAAGATCTTAATGTAGGCATTATGGATTTATGTAAGCCGTCTTTTGCATAAGATTTACTTAGTTTTTTTAGATTTATTAAAAACAAAGAAAACTTGTTTGCTAGCTCTATTTCTGAATACTTGCCAGAAAGCTTAACTAATGAATTGATAATTTCTTTTTTTTCAGTGTATGCGCAATTGCTTAAATATTCTAATAGTACTGTATCAAAAAAAACATTTGGCCTAAACTCTTTTCCTCCAAACTTTATTCTGGATTTATCGATTCTAGAAGACCCGTAGAAATCCAAGAAATCCTCTAAGAAATCTTTTGATTTCTTTGCAAACTCTAGTTGTTCTTTATTATGAAAAGTAATTGTTCTTATGTTATTTTTTTCAACAATCTTTATTTTTTGTAAAATCTCTTGTGGTAAGAACGGCGGAATGTATTTAAATTCTGTTTTCATGTTTTATTCTATTTCAAAAGTGCTTGCCATAAACTCTAGTTGATTGGAAAAACCGTTCTGCTTTGCTTTTCCTGTAACTATTGCTTTCTTTCCAAGAATCTTACTTTCGGCTTTAGAGAATATTGCGTCTTTTTCTTCCTGGCTTAAGTCTTTTTTTAAGTCTTCTTTTTTAATATCATAAACTGATTCTAAAAGCTGATTGAAAAGACTTACTTTTATTACGCCTGTAGAATCATCTAGCGTCACTGAAGAAAAGATATTCATGTCTGGCTCTACTGGTTTATTACAAGCCTCGCAAATAAACTCGTTATTGATTATAAAGACCTTTTCTTTACAGTCTGGGCATTTAAATGACCTTAAATTTCCTTTGTTAACAGAGATGATTGTTCCAATAATCTTGTAGCTACTGTTGTTTTGAAGAGCATTAATCTTTTCCTCTTTAACATCATTTGAAACAAGCTCGCTTAATGGTGGAATCTTAATTTTTGTTTTTGGATCTTTTGTTAATGTTGAATTCCAATTAACATATAACTCTAAATCATATAACCCATCTTTGATTTTTACATCACATAACCTTACAAGATCGCCTTTTTTAAAATTATTTGAAATCTCTTGTGCCCAAGCATCAAAAGCAATACACCTTATTGACTTAAGACCGTCACTTATCTCAAAATTAATAACAAATCTTTCCTTTTCTTCTTTTTTAAAAGTCTTTATTGGATAAATTGCTATAATTCTTGCATAGGTGTCAACTGTGCCTTCAGGCGCAGCATCAATTCCTGAAATCTTAATAACATTTTCTTTAATATTTTTAATATCTACGCCTTCGGGGTCTTTAATTACTTGGCCGCCTTGTCTTAGAGACAATTCTACTTTTTCGTTGTATTGGTTAATTGCTGCATCCTTTATCAAAACTAAATCGTTCTTTTCAAAGCCTTGCTCTTTAATAATCTCTGCTTTGTCTTGCCAAAGATTTAATTTAATTATTCCAGTTTCATCTTCTAAATAAACTGCTTGAATCTTTCCGTGGCCCCCGTCTTTTGATTTATAGGTCTTGACTGGAGGAATGGATTTTATTCTTGCATAAAGAGTAACAGAATCTATGCTTGGATTAATCTCCGAAATTTTAGTTACAGCGCTAGTCTTTTGCTTTAAGTCTAGATTAACTCCTAGTTGCTTAGAGAGAAGAATGTTTGCGCCAACATCACTTAAAAGGCCTTGGTATTTCTCTTTTATCTCTTCAAGCTTTTGGTTAAGCTCCTCGTCGCTTAATCCACTTTGGGTTTTAATAATAGAATAGATTTGTTCACTTGTAAGTTGCATACTTTTCACCTAATATATATTTAGGAAACCAATATATTAAAAAGTTACCTAGACCACTTGTCCAGTGCGAAAAAAGAAAAACAATTATTTTTAAAACATTTTGTTATTAATCTTTCTAATTAAAATGTGGGGATTAGAGATATGGATATGTTAATGATGGCTATAAAAAATATGAATGCGTTAATTATAGTGATTTCTGCATTTGTTTTTATTTTTATTTTTATTTACTTTGCAAGAAGTGGTTTTGGTAAAGGCAAATCTAAAATTAAACTATATAAAACAGAGTATAATTATGGAGAAACTATTTCAGGGAAATTAATTGTAAATGCCAAAAAACAATTCGTTGCAGAAAGTATAGATGTGAGCATTGTTCTTGAAAGAAAGAAAGGGGACCTAACATCATTTAGAAAAGACATAACTTTAGAAAAGAACATAACCTTTAATGTGGGCGACAACAAAGAATTTGAATTTAAAATTGATTTGCCAAGTTTTGATTCACCTAAAATATCTGGTAGAAATTTAAACTCAAAAGTTTGGAAAATAAAAAGCCAGGTTAAAATATCTAACTTTGTAGTTCTATATGATAGTAAAAATATAAAAGTAAGATAAATTAATAACATATATAAACATAAAGTATGATATATATTTACTAGAATATATTTAAAACAAGAATAAAAAATGAAGATTGGTAACTACACGGTTGGAGACTACATAGTAGATAATGAGGGGGGAAAGAAAAAGCTTATCTTTGACTGTAGACATTGTGTGTATAATACCTCTATTTCTGATGACCCTAGATGTAGATATCACGTCATGAAAATATTAGAAACTGTAGACGCTGATGAAGTAATCTTAGCAGAAGTCTATGAAAGAGTATATACTCAAAAACAAACTTCTTTTCTTAAAGACATGGTAGACCTATTACTGGATTTTGAGAATAGAGCAGTCTGGGTGTCCTCTCATCTTAAAGTAGACGACTTGGATTGTGATGACTGTTATCCGCAAAGACATAATAATATCATTAGGTTTGCTAGAGATCTTTTAACATATGACCCGATTGCGTCATATATCTCTCTTGTTAAAGAATTAGAAAACACAAAAGCCAGAGCAGAAGAACAAGCAGGAAGAGATTGTGAAAAATGCTTTAAGGCTAATCTTAAACATTTGTTATCTTTAAAAGAACAATATGATAAAACAGAATTTATTAAAATTTTAAAACCAATACTAACAAAAGTAAAAGACTATAACGATCTAACTGATGTTTATAAAACCGTTTTTGAAGCACAGATTAAGCCTGCATTTATTGGATCTCAACTTCTAAGAAGCGATGCAGAGAAATTTGAATTGATTGATGAGTATCAAGTATTAACTACAACCGTTCAAATATTTAAACACCCTGAAAAGATTGAATTTATTTATAATATCAATCCGCCAGAGTATACTCTCTCGCCAGACCATTATTTTGTTTTGTCAAAGACTAAAGACACGGTTGCTAACTATCAGCCAGGGAAAGTAACTTTAACTTCTGGAACAGGCACTAGAAAATACTTTCAAAGAATATATCAAAGCACGATTGCTGATGTTGCTAGAAAATATGGAATTGCTTTGGCGCCTGACGATATCACTGCACTTTCTGAAATCGTAACGAGATATACTATTGGTTATGGCATATTAGAAATGGTATTGTCTGATAGAAACATAACAGATGTTTATATTGATTCACCAATTGGGGGTAGACCAATCTATATTGTGCATAGCAAATATGGACAATGCCAAACAAATATACTTTATACTGACAAAGAAGCAGAAAGCTTAGTTGGAAAAATGAGAGCAATGTCTGGAAGGCCTTTTGATGATGCTCACCCAATCTTAGACTTTGATCTTCCTGATCTTAATACTAGAGTTGCAGCAATTGGCAGGCCCCTAGCAACAGACGGCATCGCTTTTGCATTTAGATTACATAAAGACACGCCATGGACTTTACCACAACTGATAAATGTTAAGTCTTTAAGTCCTTTAGCAGCAGGAATGTTATCGTTCTTTATTGATAACAGCTCAACAATCTTAGTTGCTGGCTCTCGTGGTTCTGGTAAAACTTCGTTAATGACTGCGTTAATTCAGGAGATATTACAGAACAAAAGAATAATTGTTCAGGAAGACACACTTGAATTGCCAATAATGTACTTTAAAGAAATTGGATTTAATGCACAAAGACTAAAAACAAAATCAGCAATTGGTTCAGACGAAGAATCTGCAGAAGTTAAGCCAGAGGATGCTTTAAGAACTGCTTTAAGACTTGGAGACTCTGCAATTATTGTTGGAGAAGTTAGAAGTGTAGAAGCTAAAGTCTTATATGAAGCTATGAGAATTGGTGCTGCAGGTAATGTTGTTATGGGAACAATACACGCAGACTCTGCATATGCTGTTTGGGATAGAGTTGTTAATGACCTTGGTGTTCCAACAACTTCATTTAAGGCAACAGATCTTGTTATTGTGACAAAACCAATTAGATTTAAAGGTTCATTAAAAAGTTATAGAAGAGTTGTGCAGATTACAGAAGTTAAAAAACACTGGAATACTGACCCTGATGCCGAAGGCGGACTAATTGATCTAATGACTTATGATGCAGGAAAAGACGCACTAATATTAAACGAAGACGCACTTAAGGACTCTGATCTTTTCACAAAGATTTCAACGTTATCAGGAATGTCTATTGAAGAGATCTGGGACAATATTAAACTTTTAGCTAATGAAAAAGAATACCAGGTAGAACTTGCAAGAGAACTTAAATGTATGGAACTACTTGAAGCAGAATACACAATTGCTGTGCATAATAAGCTACTTCTGATTAAAGAAGAATGGATAGAAGAGCATGGCAAGATTGATTTTAATGCTGTTCTTATAGAATGGAAGAAATGGTTAAAAGAAGACTTTGCTCCAAAGATTGTAAAAAGAATAAATGAAAATAAAGAAAAAGAAGAATAGGGTTACTTAAATGGATTAATTACTTTTAAGTTTTCTATTCTATTAAAATGTTTTTCATTTTCAGTGTAAATAGTATATATATCATTTTCTAGCATAGTTTGAACTATTAAAGAATCAAAAAAATCTAAATTGGCTTTTGTTTCTAAATCTAGTGCTTTTTTTATAGATCCTGTAGAATAATCTATTATTCTTAAAAATTCTAATCCAGATATTACTTTACACAATTGACTATTTGGCTCTCTTATTTTTAATTTGTGAGTGGTATTAATTAATTCGATTATATTTTGTTTGCTAATGTATCCTTGACCAGAGCTTTGGGCGAAAGTAATTGTTTCTCGCGCTTTCTCTTTTTTTTTAATATCTAAATCAGTAAATGCATAGACTAAAATATTTGTATCAATCAAAAATCTTTCTGTCATAAAGCTCAGCTCTTGTTTTAGGCATTTTGCCTTTTACTTTTATAGGGTTATCTAAACATTCTGTTAAAATGTCTCTTTTTTTTACATTGTCTTCTTCTAATTTATCTATTGCAGTAACTATTGTTTTACTTAGTGCATCTTTTCTTGTACCATACATTATTGTTGCACAATCTCTTAATTTATTTTCTGATTTTTTATCCAAAGATATAGTTATTGTTCCCATAATATCACTATTTAATTAAATAATTAATTAATAAAACAATTTAAAAACCCATTTGTTTAGAAGGGCTCTGCTTTCTTTGAAGGAATTGATTGTATTATTCTAAAGATACCTTCAAGATTAGCACAATCCGTTTCTCTTAATTTCCCGTCTTCAGCAATTAATTACAACGGTACGATATAATCGTACGGTTCAATTCCAGACTCGTCTTTCAGCTTGATTTTAATATCTGACCAATATCGCTTTGGCTCAGAGCTTTCAGTCAATGCTCCAACTACATCAATCACAGAGTACCACCAATCCTCTTGGTGCCATATTCTCCTTATATTCTTTTCTTCAAAAACTGCTATTTGATTTATATCGCTCATCTTGATTACCAATAATATCTTGATAAGAAAGGGGACGTTCTTTTCGGGGGTAGCTGTCCAGTG
>DAOOON010000021.1:0-1379 GCA_035387745.1 archaeon | reverse complement strand
TGCAATAATTACTACTACAATTGAAAGATCTAAAAGCCAGAAAAGCCAATCATTTGATTTCTTTTTTGTTGGAGTTACTGATTGTTCTGTTTTGTCTGAAATTGCATTTGCTCCAGAATCGTCAGTTGTTCCGTCTATAGCTCCGTCATCACTTGTATTGCCGTTATATGTTGTTGCATTTGTATCTGCCTCCACGACTTCTGGTTCTTCACCTTCTTCATCTGCAGAAACAAGCTGTATTCTTACGCTTATATCTTGATCTATTGAACAATCAGTTTCATCGTCATCATCAAAGACGCCCTCTATTTCTAATTCAATAGTTTTTGTGGTTGCAGAACTAAATTCGTCTGTTTCTAATTCTATTTTTAAATATTCTGAATCTTCAGAAGCAACATCTTCTGGCTCATCGACAATAGAAACATCTATACCTGTTGCTTCTGTTATTGTTATATCTTCTATTTCAAAATCAAAATCCTCAGAATCGTTTATTAGAGCTATTGATTTTGTGCTTGTGCTATCTGAATAAATTGTTATTGACGTGGTTGTTATATCTATATCTGAACAACTTGCTTCATCTTCGTCTTCTTCCTCATCATCATCAGAGCCTCCACCTGGGCCGCCATCGTCATCTTCTTCTGTTGGGGTGTATGCTGCAAAGTCTGTAAAGTGCTTTGTCCAAATTATTAAATCTGTTCCATTCGAAGAAGAACAATCTGTTTTATTCCAAGAGTTTAGATCGGTTGTTGCGGTTTCTGAATTTGCATCACTTAAGTCTGTATTACAGGCAGTTATTAGATGTGTTGTACCGTCATTATATGCTGCAGATTTGCCATTCATATCTCCAATTAAAATCTTTACTGCTTTATCAAAGGTTAAACCAAAACCACTACCGATATTGATTGTAACATCTGCAGCGCCATTTGTGATTGTAAAATTATCAGTTATTATTGGAAGAGTAATTAAACCATCCCAACCGTCTTCGCCTGTTATGGTTGTGCCTGCAGGTATTGTTACAGAATATTTTGTTGTTGCTGTTTGTCTTTCAAGATAGAAATCTTCGCCATCTGGAACTAACAATTCTTCATCATCTCCATAAATTATTCCAGAAAGATTTAAATCAATAGATTGTTCTGAATTGATATCTGAAGGAATAATTATACTATAGCTTGAATCGTCTGGTTCAAAGTCAATTATTGTATCTCCATCTGAAACTATTCTTTTAAAGGACCAGCTTCCTCCATCTAATAACAAATGAATTGGGGTGTATGGGTTGTTAGAATCATCAACTAATGGATAATTAATATCGTCAATTATTATTGTTGCGCCGTCATTAGAATCTGTTGTTACAAAATCAATATAATAGCCATTTTCATCATCAT
>DAOOON010000020.1:0-11799 GCA_035387745.1 archaeon | reverse complement strand
AGATGCCAAAGAAAATACAGAAGATGCAGATGCCAAAGAAAATACAGAAGATGCAGATGCTAAAGAAAATACAGAAGATGCAGATGCTAAAGAAAATACAGAAGACAAAGGACTATTAGACTTTATAACAAAAAACAAAAACACGCCAAAACTAAAAAGCCAAGTTGATTATAAATCAATAAGTGTTGATACTGTTACTTCTGATGGTATAAAAACAAATAATTATTTATTAGAGAATACTTCTGAAAAAAATTTAAAAGTTGGACAAACCCTTATTTCTTTCTCTCATCATACAGACTATGATGGTACAATGGCTGGTCAATCTACAGAAAAAGCAATAGATTTAATTGAGTCAAGAGAGAAAGAAGAAACTTGCGGGCAAAAGGTTACAAATTTAACTTTTTTAGGGGCGCCAATAGGTAGCGTCATTCCCAAATCCTTTAGAAATCACAGATTTGTTGTTGGATCTATGATAGCACAAAAATTTGCATATTTGGTTTTGCCAGGTTCTGGTTATTTTAATTCATTTATAGGCCCTGCAATTGTAAGCGATATCCCTATGCAAACTATGATTATGCCAGAAATACATGGTTGTATTGATGATGAAGAAGGACTTTATGCTCATTTCTTTGTTTCTGCTCAAGAAGAAGAAAGACAAAATAAAGATTCTAAAAATAAAGTAGGAGAAGCAATAATTGATGGAACAAAAAAAGTCGAAGAAGTTGTTTCAAAAGTAACTTCTGGAACAGAACTTGAAAAAGGAGTAAAAGCTGGTTCAGATAAAGTAAAAGAATATGTTGAAGAAAATATTATCGAAGATCCAATTGTTCAAGCAACATTTACTACTGGTGGAGGAACAAACACAGCAGTAAAAGGACAACTTTTCTTTATAGAGATTGGTCCAAAAACAAAATGTATGGCAAGTGGCTATAATGATAAAGGTGTGGAAGTATTAAAAGATAAAGATACAAATATAGATGTTACAATTGATAAAGAAAAAGGAATATTAACAGTTACTGATGAAAATGGCACTAGAACGGTTATTGGTGAAGGTAGCAAAGATTTTGTAAGACTAATTGGAGATAACTTAGGTATTCCTGCAAAAGTCATACCTCGTAGTTTAACTTATATACCATTACCAAACAATACAGAACCATTATTTGAAATTGATGCTCATGGAAATCTTACTGTAAAAAATTCAGAGTTTTTTGATTGTCTAAGGGCAGGTTATGAAGCACAAACTGGCCTTACCCTGAATTCTACAAGTAAGAACTTAACTCCATATCTTGGAATTGTAAAATTAACAAATGATATTAATCCTATTGGGGCATATACTTCTAGTTTTTTAGGGAATTCAATTATTTCTCAGGGCGCTGGTCTTCCAAGATTAATTGCTAATGGCAATACTTCTAAATTAACTGTTTTAGGAAATAGATCTACAACAATTGGCCCAATAGATGGAAAAGAAAATAGAACTGGTAAAAACATAAGCGTTCAGTTTGAGTTTGGTCAGCTTGTTTATAGTGAAGAAGCAAAAGCCTATATTATGTGGGTAGAAACAACAACAGAAACAAGTGGTAATGATATTGCAAGCATGAAAGCAGAAGTCACAAAGACCAAAGCAATAAATGGTTGTGAAAATGAAGAGATTGGTATTAATTTTTCTACATCTCCAGTAAAAGATAATGATCAAGCAGCAGCAAACACAGAAAAACTAAATAAGGCTTTAGAAAAAGTTGGGCCTTTCCAAATGTTTGATACTAAGACCAAAACTTTTATTTTCTATGTAAGTGATCCACCAGAATGTGAGCAAAGACTAAAGATAATAGATAAAGAAACTGGAGAAATCTATGATGCAAAGATATCTTCTTTTGAGCAAACACCAAATGGTATTTCTGTAAAAACTGATGACGGCCAAACACATAATCTTGAGTTTAGTGCAGAAGACGGTGTTCCAAGGCTTACCTATAATGGAGAAAAAGACACTTTAACTTCTGCTCAAGGAAAGAACGGTTCTTTCTGGTATGACCCAGAGACAGGTAATTGGTATACTACAAATGGAAATCTAATACCACTAAATGATGCATTTAGAGATGGTGTTTCCTTTGGTGTTGATGGTAATGGTAAAGTTACTGGAACTCCAGGAACTAATGTGTTTAATATTGGTTCTGCAGGGTCAGGGAAAGGAAGCGGAGGCTTTAATATTCCTTTGACTCCTGAATCAACAGTTATGATAATTCTTTACATAACAGTAATATTAAGTGGATTTGTTTTAATCTATATGGACAGGAAAAAAAGAAAATAAATCCATTTATATTTATTTTTTTTCTTAAATATATATTTAGATGTGATTAAAAATGGGAAGATTAGAAGAATATCAGGAAAACAGAAAAAATAATTTTAGTTCTATAGTAAATATGGGAATAGAGCCTTATCCTTATACTTATGATAGAACGCATGTTTCTAAGGATATTAAGGAAAAGTATAAAGATCTAGAGCCAGATAAATATACAACAGAGATTGCTAGTGTTGCTGGAAGAGTTCTTTCTTTAAGATCTCTTGGTAAGATTTCGTTTATTGATTTACATGATACTTATGGTAAGATGCAAATAGTTGTTAAGAACGAGACTACAAGTCCTGAAAATCTTGAGCTTTTAAAAAAGCTTGATGATGGTGATATAATTGGTGTTAAAGGAAAGATCTTTAAGACAAAAAGAGGAGAGCTTTCAATTGATGCACAGGATATAACTTTCTTATCAAAAGCCTTTATGCCTCTTCCTGAGAAATTCCATGGTATTCAGGATGCTGAGCTGAAATATAGACAAAGATATCTAGACTTAATGACTTCTAAAGAATCAAGGGATATATTTTTTATTAGAGCAAAGATTATTAAGATTATTAGAGAAATACTTGACAAGAAGGGTTTCTTAGAAGTAGAGACACCTTTGCTTCAGTCCCTTTATGGTGGAGCAAATGCCAGACCATTTATAACTGAGAGTTTTGTATGGAAGAGACAGCTTTATCTTTCAATTTCTCCTGAACTTTACTTGAAAAGGCTACTTGTAGGTGGTTTTGACAAGGTATATACTATTTGTAAGAACTTTAGAAACGAAGGGATAGATAGATCTCATAATCCAGAGTTTACAATGCTTGAATGTTACGAGGCTTTTAAGGATTATAATTCAGCAATGGATTTGATTGAGGAAATTTATGAAACCATAGCTTTAGAACTTAACGGCAGCACAAGGGTTACTTACCTTGAGCAAACCTTTGATTTCAAGAGACCATGGAAGAGATTAACCATGGCTGGCGCTCTTAAAGAGTATGCAAATCTTGATGTTGATAAATTAAGCGATAGCGACTTAGCAAATCTGCTTAAAGAAAACAGATTGGAATTAGAGACCTATAAGAGAGGCCTAGCCATCTCTGAGTTGTTTGAGCATTTCTGTGAGAACCATCTTCTTGGGCCAGTCCATATTATTGACCATCCAAAAGAGACTACTCCTCTTTGTAAGCTTCATAGAAGCAATAAGGACTTGATAGAAAGAGACGAGCCATATGTTAATTACTCAGAGGCAGGAAACATTTACAGCGAGTTAAACGACCCAATGTTACAAGAAAAGCTAATGCTTGACCAGGCAGACCAGGGAAGAGGAAAAGGCGAGAACCATCCAGTAGACACTGACTTTATTGAATCCCTTAAGTACGGAATGCCACCAGCTTATGGTCTTGGCCTTGGTATTGACCGCCTTGTCATGATATTTACAAACTCCGCAAACATAAGAGAAGTAATATTATTTCCAATGATGAAAGAAGAAGGGGATGGCTTAGAAGATAACGAAAAAAAGTAAGGTATTTAAATATATTAGATATACTTATTATTACAATATTTAATTAAAATTTAAAAGGGGATAGAAAAAAATGAGTCAAAAATGTATTATTTGTGGAAGAGCAATTGGTAATTATGGCATATATTGCCCAAAATGTCAAGAAGATCTTGAAAAGAAAATACAAAAAAGAGAAAAGTTTGAAGAAGTCTACAGAAGTGCTGATTTCTTTGAGAGAATGAAATTAAAAGAAACTAAAGATGCACTAAAGGCTAGACAGAATAGATTAGCTCAAAAACCTGTTTCTAAAAAGTAAAATGGAAAAACCGAGGACGGTTTTTTCCCAAGAAAAATTATCTAGTTCTCAAAAAATTTTAATTTTTCTGGGCCATAAAATTTTATTAATTTTTTTGGGTTTTTGAACTTTTTTGTCCAATAATTTGTGAATTAATTTAATTGGCTGTCAAGTGCAGCTTTTATTTCTGCAATTGTTTTCTCAGAACCACAGGATCTTAATATTTGATTTCCTTCTTTATCTAGAACAACATAAGCTGGAACATAACGGCAATCTCCCATTATTTCTTCATATATGATATTAGAATTAACTCCTTGTGGCATAGCTACTGGAAACTCTCCATCTCCAATTATTTCTACCCATATATTTGCTTTGTTTGAATAATTATTCCAGATTTCTTTTTCTAGTTCAGGTAAAAGCTTCTGACAATGTCCACAATAGGTTCCTGCAAACACAATAAAGCTTGGTTTACTTGTAGCATAGAAGTCTTCAAGCTTTGAGCTTTTTGTTATTTCTCCAGAGATTATTACTGGCGTAGTTTCTAAATTTGGATTTTCTGTTTCTTCATTAATTCCAAGTTCTGGCATTGTTTCTTGAGTATTTGTTTCTGCGTTATTATTATTCAAATATTTTAAAGAAAAAGTTATTATTAAAAGCACGCAAAGTATTGCTAATACCCAGATGATTATCTTAACTCTATTATTTTTAGAAAAAAAATTAGTTTTTTTCTTTTCTTCATATTTACTAATTTTTGTTTGTATTTTCTTTTTCATATTATTCTTCTTTTTTCTTTTTTGATCCTTTTTTCATAATATAAATTTCAAGAGGTGGAAAACCATTAAAGTATATAGAACTATAACTTCTAGTGTATGCGCCTGTAGAAAGGATGTATAATCTATCTCCTTCTTTTAGACTCTTTGGCAAAAGATACTTATGCTTTTCATAAAGTGTGTCTGTAGAATCACAGGTAGGTCCTGCAAGTATTACTTCTCTGCAGTCTTTTTCCTTTGGTGGCTTTCTATAGTTTTCTGTAAAGATAGGATATTTGATTGATTCATCAAGTGTTTCAATTAGTCCTCCAAATTTACCAACATCAAGATATACCCAGTCAAACTGATTAGATAAAGACTTTTTAGAAATCATTACAACTTCTGTAACTATAACTCCTGCATCTGCTGCAATTGAACGACCAGGCTCAATTATGATCTCTAATTTCTTAGAGAAATGTTCTCCAAAGTCTTCTTCTAAAAATCTAGTTATTTCTTTAGAATATGTTTCTAAGTCATGTGTTGGGCTTATATAGTTTGCTGGAAATCCCCCGCCCATATTTATTAGCTTTAATTCTATCCCTTCTTGTTTAACGGCATCAAACAAATATTTACATTGTGCAATTGCTTGATCCCATTGGCCTATATCTCTTTGTTGTGAACCAACATGGAAGGATACGCCATAGGGATGTAATCCTAATTTCTTTGCTTCAAAAATAAGATGATAAATCATATCTGGGTGTGCACCAAATTTTCTAGATAGTGGCCAATCAGCAGAACCACCCTCCATAATTATTCTAAAGAAAACTTTAGAGCCAGGAGCCGCATGTGCAAGTTTTTTTATATCACTAATTGAATCTGTTGCAAATAGTCTAATGCCTTTCTTGTAGGCATAAGCAATATCTTCTTCTTTTTTAATTGTGTTACCAAAAGATATTTTTTTTGGCGATATCTTTAATCTTAATAATTGATCAAGCTCGTAATTTGTTGCAACATCAAAGTTAGAACCTTTTCTTGCAAGCAATTTAATGATGTCATCTTCTGGATTTGCTTTAACAGCATAGTATATTTTTGCAAACGGCATATTCTTAATTAATTCATCGTATTTTTCTTCAATCTTCTGAAGATCTATAATTAAGAATGGTGTTTTTTTGCCTTTTGCAAATTTTTTTATTTTTGTAAACTCTTTCTTTGTTATATAATCAAAGAGTGGCCTATTTGAAAACATATTTGTTCTTTAATCTCCTTTTTATTTAGTCATATTTTACAATATAAAATAAAAAAAATAAAAAATGAATTTTTTGTTAATTTCAATTATTTCTTTTTAAATAATATTCTTGCTAATAAATAGCTAAGCGCCCAAAGTATTGCAGTAACTGGAATAGTTAGCCATAATGCAGACTTACCTAAAACAAAAAATATTTCAATAATAAGCATAGATATAAATAATGTTGAAAATACTAAAAACATAACTAATGAAAAATAATCCCAGTATATTTCATATTTTATATTCTTTTCTGTTTTAACCTTTTTTATTTGTCTCTTTTTTTTAACCATTTTATTATTCCTCCTATCTCTTTTTTCTTTCTTTTTGTGTTTCTTCCATTATATCTAATTGTAATCTTTGTATTTCTAGTAATCTTTGCCATTGTTTTTGAACAAGATTATCCATTTTTTCGTGTAAATGTCTAATTTCTAATTCTGATTTTAAGTTTATCTTATAATCGTTTTCTGCTCTTATTCTATCCTTTTGGTCTTTTCTATTTTGACTCATCATAATTATTGGTGCTTGTAATGCAGCTAAACAAGACAATATTAAATTTAATAGTATAAATGGATATGGGTCATATGGTTTTTGTAATAAGAAATAACTATTTATTCCTATCCAAATAATAAGAAAAACACCAAAGGAAATAATAAACCCCCAAGAACCCCCAAACTTTGCAACACCGTCTGCAAGTTTTTGACCCACTGTTAGATTTTCTTTTTCTTGCATTATGTCTTTAACTATGGATTCGTGTTCTACAAGGCTTTTAACAACCTGTTTATCAATTTTATTTAGTTCTCCTTTTTCTTTCTTAAGAATGCTTTCAATGTATTCTTGTCTTGCAATTTTTAATTCTTCTCTAGTGATAAATCCGTCTTCTGTTGCTTTCTGGTTTTTTTTTCTAATAATTGCTAAAAGTTCTGATCTGACTGTGGCGATAGGTATGTCTCCAGTTACACCATTTCCATTTTTATCAGCCATATATATTCAAATTATTTTTTTGGTTTAGAAAATCTTATTAATACGCAGATTGCCGCAATAGCAATTATGCTATTTATAATAGTGTTAGCTATGAGCCCTACTTTGTAACCGTCTATTACTAATAAGATTGTTCCAATAATGTATGCAATAATAAACACAGTAGATATTTCTCTTCTTTTATTCATAGAAAAGAATTGAAATAACCAAGCAATAAATATTATTGCTAAACCAATAATCGCAAGATTTAATGTCATTTCTTTGCCTTCTTTTTAGTTTTAATTATATTAGTTGTTTTTTTTTTAATTGTAGCTACTTTTGTAGTTTTCTTTTTTGCAAATTTCTCACAGCCACCTGTTGCAACAACATCTCTACCAACGCAAGTGCCTTTATTTTTGTTTGTAACATTTGGTCTAAATCTTAAACATTTTGAACAGGTTTTATCTCCTGCGCCCTCACTCCAATATCCTGGAAACATTTTTTTGCTCCTTTTTAAAATTGTATTTTTTTCTATTTATATATAGATATATTATATTTATATATCTTTTGTTAGGATTTCTCCTAATTTTTATTTCGTTTTGTCATCCAATAGGTTATCCAAACTGCAATTATAGTAACTAAAACCGCATAAATAATCATTGCCCAGACTGTCTGAGCTGTTCCAAATACTCTTTGGAATATGGTTTTAATGGTTTCATTCCAGGCAAGAGCTGCGACAAGACTAAATGCCCCAGTAATCAATGTTATCAATTTTTCATTAACTTCTTTTCTCATTTGTTCTTGTTCTTTCTTAAATTGAGTTTGTTGTCTTTTTAGTTTGTTCTTCATTCTCTTAAGTTCTTCTTCTGTTAATTTAATTTTAGTAATCTTTTTTGTCATCTTTAGTATT
This sequence comes from archaeon, assembly GCA_035387745.1. Taxonomy (GTDB): domain Archaea; phylum Iainarchaeota; class Iainarchaeia; order Iainarchaeales; family CSSED10-239; genus JAKQTP01. The sequence continues at coordinate 3,776 of DAOOON010000020.1, read as the reverse complement.
TTTTTCATATAATCACCAATATAAAAAATTATAGTCTATTGTTTTAAAATACTTTCTGCGGTATTATTTATTATATGAAAACACCAATAATGCCTACAATTAATTATAAAAAATTTTCATGGAATGAATTAGATAAAATAGATCAAAATACTATAACACAAATTTCAGAAATTGACAATTTATTTTATCGATCCTCTTCAGATTTAGAAGAATATCTACGTAAAATAAAAATAAATGCAGATAAAACAATAATTTATTTGTGTTATAGGGGGAAAGAACTGGTGGGTGCAGTTTTTGGTACTTTAAATCGTGTTTCTGAATTTTGCAATAAAGATTATAAAATTAAAGCAAAACCTAAAGACTATATGTTTTTATTAACCGAGTTTTTTGTTAAGCCTGGATTTCAAAATAATGGCATCGGTACAGCACTAATGGCTAGAGTATTTGCAGATCAAAGAGCCAAATATGATTCTAAATTTATATATATGAAAGCATTTCGAAAAACCCAAACTATAAATAAAAAACTAACCGGAATAACGCCATTTATTGTGCCTATAAAAGAGGTGGCAGAAATTAAAAGAATAGTAAATAATCTTTCAATAATTGAAAAACGTAAAAAAAGAAACATATCACATAATAAATCAATGAAAACTGGCGCCTTAAAACGGAAGATATTTCGTAATTTTAAAAATTCAAAATATAAATATGATTTAATAGAGACCTCTAATCCATCAATTACTGATGTTAAAGATCATTACATCGTAATAAATAAAAATCCAAAATATAAAAGAAAGCAAATAAGAAGTATTGCAAAATAATTTTATTCTATTTCTTTTCTTTGCTTGTTTTTCTATATATAAATATTACAAGTAAAAATTCTGCAATAATTACTACTGGTAGCATCTTATTCAATAACTTCGTTGCAGAGATTGTTGCAACAAATAAAGATACAAGCGATGCTGAAAGTATAGAGTATCTTATAATTTTATCTTTAATTAATATAAAGGCCATTAACAAAGCCAAAAGAAAAGTAAAAATCATTCTGCCAATATTTATTCTATTATTATATGTTTCTAATATCTTGTTATAATCTCTATAACAATAGCTACATTCCATTTGGCAGTCTTTCTTATAAACAATGTTCCCTTCTGACTTATAACAAGAATTAATGTATTCTTGATTATAGGAACAATTAGCATCTATATTTGTAATAACTTCTGGTTTGTAATTATAATCCTGTAAATAACAATTATCTTTTGGTCTTTCTAAAAATAATTTATCTATTGTAAAAACAAAACTAATAACTAAAGCAAAAATCAAAGTAAACATTATAATATTATATACTACATTTTCTAGTTTTTTTGATTTTACTTTTTTATTCATTATCTTCTACCTCTATTGGTGTATTTTTTTTGTCTTATTTTTTTCTTATGTTTAAAAAAATCCATTCTTTTCTTTTTAATATCTTCTTCTGTTAGTTCTCCAATTACCATCTTTTTTTGGTTTTCTTTTTTTCTATCCTTTCTATCCTTACTGAAATGTTCTCTTCTTTCTTGATATCTGTTTATTCTTTCAAGTGCTCTTTCTTCTTCTTTTGTTCTTTTTAGAGTTATAGGAACAATTGACGGCAAGACCTTTGCTTCAACTATAAAACCAAATTTCTTACACATTCTTAGAAAGTCTTCTTCTTCTTTTTGAGTAATGATTGATATTGCTCTTCCTTTCTTTCCGGCTCTTGCTGTTCTTCCAATTCTATGTATATATTGTGTATTGTCTTTTGGCAAGTCGTAATTGTAGATATATTCTAGATTATCAATGTGTATACCTCTTGCAGAAACATCTGTAGATATTAATAACCCGTCTGCATTTGCGTGATATTTTTCAATGGTTCCTGATCTTTTATTTTGTTCTAGGCCGCCATGTAATTTAAAGCATTCTACTCTTTGTTCTTTTAGATTATTATAAATAACGTCTACCTCGCTTCTAGTATTACAAAAAACAATAGCTTTTTTACTGTGTTGCTTAACAAGATGTAAAAGCAAAGAAAACTTCTGATTTTGTTTGACTAGATAATAGTCTTGTAAAAGATTTTTTGGGTCAACGTAAGTCTGCACAACAATTCTTTGTGCATGAGAGATATATTTTCTTTCGATATTTGAGACATCGTTTGTTATAGTTGCAGAAAAAAGAAGCGTTTGTCTTTCTTTTGGTAGTTGCTCAATAATTCTTGAGATATCTTCTGAAAAACCCATGTCACACATTCTGTCTGCTTCGTCTAATATTAAATATTTAATATTATTAACTTTTAGATTTCTTCTTTCAAACTGGTCAATTATTCTTCCGGGCGTTCCTATAACAATGTCTGCATATTTTAATTGTCTTGCCTGATTACCAACAGAAGCGCCGCCAAATATAGCACAGGCTTGAAGTTCTTTAACTTTTGCTATTTTTTTGGTTTCTTCATAAACTTGATTAGCAAGTTCTCTTGTAGGTACTATAATTAGTAATTGAACTTTTTTTTGTTTTGTAATTGATGGTAAAACACCTGCAAGAAAAGCAATAGTTTTTCCTGTACCTGTTGCTGATTGAGCAATTATGTTTTTGCCTTCAAGTATTGCAGGAATAACCTTTTCTTGTATTTCTGTTGGCGTTTTTATGCCAATATTATGTATTGCCTGTAGTATTTGCTTATCTTTGACAAGGCCTTCAAAGTTATTATTTGTATTTGTCATGTTTTATTTTTCCCATTTATTTTTTTTTATAATTTACGGGGTCAAGTCCATATTCTTTTCTGTATCTATTATATCTTGTAATTGCTTCATTAAGTTCTTTTGTCGCAGCCTCCATATTTAGTTGTGGCTGTGGATTAATTCGTGGATTACTAGATAAATATAAAGAGTATTTCCTCATATATTCTTTTAATCTTTGATCAACTATTTTTTCCAGATTTTTTAATATCGCTTTTTCGTTTGGTTTAAGTTTATATTTTTCTTTTATTTTATTTTTTATTTTTCTGGTAGTTTTTTTTATAATACGCATAGTTCCTCACTTTATTTAAAATAATAAGAAACAAATAGTTTATAAATTAAGATTAAAATAAAAAAAGAAAAAGCATAATTTATATGCTTTTGAACTTTATTATAGCCCAAATTGCTGCAAGTCCTACAAGTGTATAAACTATTGTTACTAATATAGGTATTGCACCGAATACTGTAGTTACAAGATTAAAACTAAAAAGTCCTACAAGTAACCAGTTTAAACCGCCTACAATTATTAAGATGAGTGCAATTAAACTTATTGTGTCTCTCTTTCCTGCCATTTTTATAACCTCCGTGTTATATGTTATATTAATATTTATAATAAGAAATGTTTAAATACCCTAATAAATAGACTGCTTGATTCAAATTAATTAGTTAATATTGCATTTAATCTGTCTGTTATTTCTTTTTTATAATCTCTAAATTGCATTATTGCTTTTCCTTCTTTAGATATATCTATTCTTAATGCCTCTAGTTCTTTAGGCAGTTCTTTAAATCTTAGATTGTATTTTTCTCCAGAAAGTCTTTGAAATAGGGCAGCAATAACAACATCGTGTGTTATATTTTCAAAAATAATTGTTCTTTCAGTTATTTTATTTATCCTGTTTGGAAGTTTAAACCTGCCTTTTATTATTTGGTCCGCTATTACTTCTGGTTTAGGTACTATATTTTTAGGGAAGTGACCATTTAACCAAATTTTAATAACAATTGAATCTTTTACTCCTAATTTTTCAGAAA
>DAOOON010000019.1:8533-11817 GCA_035387745.1 archaeon | reverse complement strand
CTACAATATATTTATAAATATAATATATATTATATTACTATTGAGACCAAAATTAAAACTATTTTTATGTGATTATTTATGGCAGAAAAAGAAGCTAAAGAAACTATAAGAAAAGAAGTTGGGGCAGAAGAGCTGTTTACAGAGTTTAAAGAGCATTCAGTAGCTGACTTCTTTAAGAAAAACAAGCAGATGCTAGGCCTTTCCGGTAAGCAAAGGACAATGACTACTATAATACACGAATTAGTGACCAATTCTCTAGATGCTTGCGAAGAAGCTGGCATTCTACCAGAGATAGAGGTGACTATTTCTGAATTAGGTTCAGAATATTATGAGATTTCTGTTGTAGATAATGGCCCAGGAATACCAGAAGACAAACTTGCTAGTGCTATGGGTAAATTGCTTGCAGGAACTAAGTTTCATAGGTTAGTTCAAACAAGAGGTCAGCAAGGAATAGGTGTTAGTGGTATTATTCTATTATCACAAATGACAACAGGTAAACCCACAAAATTAATATCTGGAACAAACAAAGGAAAGGCAATCTCAATGGAGATGTCAATAGATAGTAAGACAAACACTCCAAAAGTTTCTGAAAAACATTATTTAGAAAATAAATTTAAGGGCCTTGCAGTTAAATGTAAATTTAAAGACATAATCTACAAAAAAGGACAATCAAGTGTTGATGAATATCTTAGAAGAACAGCGATCTCTAATCCTCATTTAAATTTAAGTTTTCAAGACCCTTTAGGGGAAAAAATAAAATACACTAGAACAATAAATAAACTTCCAAATATCCCAACAGCAGTTAAGCCACATCCAATTGGAGTTTCTGTTGACGAAATGCTAACTTATGCAAGACATTCTGCAGGTTCTAGAAAGATAAATTCTTTTTTGATGACAACCTTTGATAGGTTTGGCCAAACTTCTGTTGATAATGTTCAAAAACTTGTGCATTTCGATTTAAATAAGGATCCAAGAGCAATGACTTGGGAAGAAGCCGAAGACCTAATAAAAGCAATAAAGCAAACAAAATTTATAGCTCCAAGCACAGATAATCTTGTGCCAATTGGAGAAGAACAAATAAAAAAATCCTTAAAGTCAATAGTCGAACCAGAGTTTCTTTCTGTGGTTACTAGAAAACCAACAGTCTATCAAGGAGGGTATGCTTTTCAAGTTGAAGCAGCAGTAGCCTACGGGGGGAAATCCGGAAGATTAATTTCTGTTGAAAAAACAATAGATAAAAAACAAACAATAATAGAAGAGGTAAGGTCTTCTGAAATTATAAGATATGCAAACAAAGCTCCATTACTGTTTGATGCAGGCGGTTGTTCAATCACAAAAACAGTAGAATCTGTTGATTGGAAAAGATACGGAGTTAGTAATTTTGATACAAGTCCAATAACTATTTTTGTTAATCTAATATCTGTTCATATACCATACACTTCTGCAGGCAAGTCTGCAGTTTCTGACGACTCAGATATTGTTAATGAAATAAAACTTGCATTAATGGATGTTGCGCGTAGAGTAGGAATATATATTATTGAAAAGAAAAGAGAAGAAGAAAAAAAAGAAAAGAAAAAGGTATTTGCAAAGTACGCTCCATATGTTGTTGATGCATTAATACACACAACAGGAGAAAAAAATAGAGATTTACTTTTAAAAAATCTAAATAATATGGTTCTTGAAAAACTAAGATTAGAAGAACAAGGAATAAAAACTTCAGATGATGAAGTGGTTGACGATGACTCTGTAGTAGAAGATGAGGAGTTTGAAGAATAGGTGAATAAATATGGCCGCAAAAAAAGAAACAAAAGCTGGTAAAAAGCACGAGAAAAAAGGTTTAGATAAATATGAAACAGAAACCACAAAAGATATTGAACAAAGAACTCTTCAGATTGCAAAAGATATTGTTGATCAGATAAAAGGCAACAGACACCCAACCTTTACTACTAAAGTAAGAGGCCTTAGTAATGTTTATTTTGATGAAGATAAAAAATATATTCAGCTTGGAGACAAGAAAACAGTCAGGCCTTTTTTAAATCTTGGAGCTGCAAGAAAGTTTATGCAGACAATGCTTGTTAATGACAAATGTAATGAATATTTAAAAGAAGGGAAAACTGCGTCAATCAGAGAAATATACTATGAATTAAAAAGAACAGTTGCAAACACTAAAGAAAACACCTTTGAAGGACAGGGCGAGTCTGATGAAGTTATTGTTGATGTAGAGCACGCAGCAAACACCATTAGAGAAAAATTAGGGCTTCATGCAGAAGCGAAAGGCTCTCTTTATGGAGACATTACTCTTAAAGATCTAAAGCACGATAATGATATTTTCAATTGTAATTCTCTTGGTAGAGGCGGATGGAGCATAATGTCTAGAATAGAACCAGAAGAGATTGAGATAGTTGATGTTAATGCTGATTTTGTTTTAGTTATTGAAACTGCTGCAATGTATAACAGATTAATTGAAGAAAGATATGCTAGACAGCATAACGCAATATTAATCGGTACAGGTGGGCAAGGAGCAAGAGGCGCAAGAAGACTAGTTCATAGATTAAGATACGAGTATGATCTTCCTGTCATTGTTTTTACAGACGGAGACCCTTATGGTTGGTATATTTATTCTGTTATAAAAAGTGGATCAATGGCATTAGCGGCCCACTCTAAATACATGGCAGTTCCTGATGCAAGATATGTTGGTATGACAATTACCGATGTTGAAACTTATGGCTTACAAAATGTTACTGAAAAGATGAAAGAAGGAGACATTAAAAGAGCAAAAGAATTAATGAACTATGATTGGTTTAAATCCAAAGAATGGCAATCAGAATTAAAGACCGCGATAGATAAAAAAATAAGAATAGAGCAACAGGCTCTTGCTAACAAGTCTCTTGATTTTGTTGCAAGAAAGTATTTGCCTGAAAAGATTGAAAAAGAAATTTTCTTATAAATAATATTATTAAATTTTAGATAACTGGAGGAATAATATGCCAAGAGGAAAATTAACAACAACAGGAAGTGTTCTAGGAAAAAATAGAAATGCTCACAAAAAGACAAATCACGAACAAAAAAAAGATTCTAATGCGAAAAAAAGAATAACTGCAGAAGAATATAGAAAACACAAAAGAGAAATAGACCAGCTTCTTAGAGGCCTAAAAGGCAAGAGTAATTTAAGAGAAGCAGAACTTGATTAAATTTAATTTAAGAAGCCTAAATGCTTCTTAGATCTTTTTCTTTATCTGGAAGAACTTGATTTAAAGTTATTCCAACAACACTAGAAAGAGCAA
>DAOOON010000019.1:4621-8433 GCA_035387745.1 archaeon | reverse complement strand
CCATAAAGTTCTGTGGCTTTAATTATTGGTGCAATAAAAACAAATGAGCTTCCTAAGAATACTGGAACTTTTCCTTTTGTTATAAAATGGAATAATAGTGTTCCACACCCAGCAGTAAAAAGAGCAACAGCAGGATCAATACCAACAAGCAAGGGCACAAGAACAGTTGCACCAAATGCTACAAACAGCATTTGTATACCTATAATTATTTTTTTGGTCAAATTAAGTTCTGTTTGCTCTTGGTTCATTAATAAAACAAAGACAAAAGATTTTATAAAGCTTATTTTTATAATTAGTTTGTTTCTATAAATATATACTAATTTTAAAAAGGAGATTTTATAATGAACATACTAGTAATAAATGCAGGCAGTAGCTCTCTAAAGTTTCAATACATTAATCCAGATAATGGAGAGGTATTAATAAAAGGATTATATGACGGTTTAAATAGAACAGACGGCAAGTCTTGTTTAAGAGTTTTAACCATTGGCTCAAAGAGCACACAAGAAACAGAAATAAAAACACACAGACAAGCAATTGAAGATATGCTTTCTGTTCTTATTGAAAGAAAAATAATTGAAAATCTTTTTGACATAAGATTTATAGGGCACAGAGTAGTTCATGGTGCAGAAGAGTATTCAAAGACCACAGAGATAACAGAAGCAATGCTTTTGCATCTTAAAAAGATTTCTTTTTTAGCACCTCTTCATAATCCAGTGAATATTGAATGCATTGAGATTCTAAAAGAAAAACTCCCAAAAGCTAGGCAATTTGCAGTCTTTGATACTGCTTTTCATCAAACAATTCCAGAAAAGATATATCTTTATGGTCTTCCAAAAGAACTTTACGATAAATTCAAGATTAGAAAATATGGCTTTCACGGAATAAGTCACAAATATGTTTCTAAAAAAGCAACAGAGATGTTAGGTAAAGACTACAATAACCTAAAAATAATTACTTGTCATTTGGGTAATGGCCAAAGCATTTGTGCAATCAATAAAGGGAAGAGTTTTGATACATCTATGGGCTTTACTCCAGTTGATGGTCTTCCAATGGGCACAAGAAGCGGAAGCTTTGATCCAGAGATTATTCTTTTTCTTTTAGAGAATGGGTATTCCAAAGAACAAATAAAGAAAATGATTAACAAAGAATCAGGATTATTTGGAATAAGCCAGATTAGTAGTGATCACAGACAAATAGAAGATCTTTCAATAGCAGGAGACAAAAACGCAAAACTTGCTAATGATATTCTTACAACAAGGATTGTTTCAATTGTTGGGAGTTACATAGCAGAGATGAACGGAATAGATGTAATTGTCTTTACTGGTGGTATTGGGGAAAAGTCTGCATACTTAAGAGAATTAGTTCTTGATAGTTTTTCATATCTTGGTTTAAAAATAGATAAAGAAGCAAACAAGAAACACGATACGATTATTTCAACAAAAGACAGCAAAGTTATAGCAATGGTAGTTCCAACAAATGAGGAATTAGAAATAGCAATAGAGACTAAAGAGAATTTATAATTTCTCTAGTTTCAATAGCTCTGCCCATCTTTTGTCTACTTCTGCTTGTATCTCTTGTAATACTTTTTTGTTCTCTGGTTTTAGAACATCTTTAAATTTAGTTTGTGTTTTTAGGAATTCTTCAATTGGCAGTTTGTTTGTTGGCTTGTAATTAATTATCACTTTGCCATTAATCACTTCATAAAGAGGCCAAAAGCAAGTTTCTGTAGCAAGTTTACTAATCTTAATAGTATATTTAGAATCTGCTTTCATGTTTGTTGGGCATGCTGCAAAAGACACAAGCACAGCAGGGCCATTAACCTCAAAAGCTTTTTTTGCTTTCTCAAACATATCAATTTGATTATGAGAATTAATCTGTGCAACATAAGGGATATTATGTGCTGCAGCAATCTTTGTTAAATCTTTTGAAAACTCTAATTTCCCAAAACTTATCTTTCCTGAAGGAGTTGTTGAAGTCACTGCACCTTTTGGCGTTGCTGAGCTTCTTTGGTTACCAGTATTGTGAACAACGATTCCGTCTGCAATAAAATTGTGTTCTCCTTCAACTCTTAAATCAAAGGTTTGTTCTTTACCTATTTCTTTTATGTTTTTTATAATTTCAGTATCAAAGTTTTCGTTTCCAATCAAAAAGTTTTGATACTTATATTGAGTAGGATATTTAGTTGTATTCCACGGATATTTTTTACTAAAGCAAACACTATAATATATTGCGTCTTTCAATAATGGACGATAAACTACAAAAGTACCTTTTTCTTTTTTTTGTACAGTTATTTTTCCAGCCCTGTAATTTAGTGTTTGTAATAATAATCTTAGTCTTAGAATTAATTCTTTACTTGCAGAAAGATATCTACAACTATCTTTCTTCTTTTTATGGATATATCCATCAGATAATAACAACCCTTCAATAAATGCTTCTTTTTGTTCATCAGGAATTGTATAAACCCAAGATGGAATTATTTTATTTTTTGCACCTTTGTTAAATCCAAGCGAGTTAATGAATTTTGTAATATTAATTGAATTCATATAGATGTAAGTCTTATCAGTAGTGATTGTTTTTAACCCAAAGACTTTTTTACAAGTAGCAATGCATTTTTCTCTTCCTTCAGTTCCTTCAGGTAAAGCAAAACCAATTTCTCCTTTATCTCTAATCCAACCATCTCCAACATAAAGTCCTAAGAATAACATTAAATCAGTTGTTGATTTTTCAGGGATTTTAACTTCATTTATAGAATTTACTTTATAATCGCCTTTCTTTGAAAGTGTTATTTTTTCAAAAGTAAATGGTTTATTTCCTTTTAATTTTTTTAATGTAATTACTTGATCTCCTTTTTTTAATTCCTCAAGTGTTTTCCAAATCAAAGTATTAGGTTTTCCTCTTGAAAGTTTATTTGCCACTAAGAAAGGATGATTTCCAGTTGCCTTGATGTTATGATGAAATGTTTCAATTTCATAAACTTTTTTAATTCCATTATCAAATACTCCACTGCATTTTTTAAGCACTAACTTGTGTGTCTTTTGATCAAATGCATAAACCATTTCTCCAACTTTAATTTCAGTTATTTTTTTAAGTCCAGACTCTGTGTAAATTAATGAATCCTTACTTAAGCAATTCATATATCCCTCATTATCATAACAAAGATAAACAAAATCATGTCCTCTTTCTAGTGCTCCAGAAAGTGATTGGAGTCCAATATCAAAGCTTCCACCATCTCCAGCAATTACTAAAAAATTAATGTCTTTTTTTATTTTGCCTTTCTTTTTCTGAGCCTTGTATGCACATTCAACTCCTGAAATTGTTGCTGCAGAGTTTGCAAAAAGAGAATGTATCCAAGGAATATTCCAAGCAGTTTGTGGATAAACTGTTGTTGTTACTTCAGCACAAGATGTTGCGCTTGATGCAACAACTGGTTTGTCGCTTGCAGCAATTACAGTTTTACATATGATTGCAATAGGGCAACCAGCACAAGTTCTGTAACCAGAAACCATTGCTTTCTTTTCTAATAATTTAATTGCAAGTTCTTTTGAGTTCATATTTTATTCCTTAATTCCAATATATCTGCTTTTTAGTTTCTTTCCTGAGATTACAGAAACTAAAAGTTCTTCAATATCTTTTTGATAAATATCTCTTCCGCCTAGGCCAAAGACCAGAGAAATTATTTCTGGTTTATTTGTGGTATTCATTACAGTTAAACAAATATCCTTGTAAAGAGGAGGAAAGCTTCCTGCCCCTTCTGTTCTTTCAAGAACAATTATTTTTTTTGCTTTTGTTAAGGCTTTAGAGTATTCTTCATA
>DAOOON010000019.1:0-4521 GCA_035387745.1 archaeon | reverse complement strand
GTTATTGGTTTATCTGTGTCTAAAAGATTATAGTTTGGTTTAAATTCTCCTATAAATTTTTTTACAGATAAATCATCATAAACATTAATCATTTCCATATTGTGACTTGTGTAAAATCCGTCAATACAAACCATGATTGGAAGAGAAACAGATTCAGCAAGTCTTAAACTAAATAGCGTCATATCGTAAGCCTCTTCGGCACTCTCACAATACACTTGCATCCAGCCTTGATCAAGAGCAGACATGGAGTCTGAATGATCACAATGAATGTTAATAGGTGCAGAAATTGCTCTATTAGCCACAGGCATAACTATTGGAAGGCGTAAACCACTAGCAACACTAAGTGCTTCAAACATATAAAGAAGGCCTTGTGAAGCAGTTGCTGTTACTGCCCGAACTCCGGAAGCTGATGCACCGATGGTTGCAGAAAGAGCAGAATGTTCAGATTCTGTTCTAATAATTTCAGTATCTACTAAGCCATTAGCTGAATACTTAGAATAGCTTTCAATGATTGGAGTTTGTGGAGTAATTGGGTACATTGCAAAAACTTCTGGATTGATTTGTTTTAATGCATAAGCAATTGCTTCTCCGCCACTTAAACCTAATTTTGTTGTTTTCATATTTTTTCACTTTATTCCTTATAAAAATAATCATTTTGATTTGCATAATCTACAAAATCATTAAAGAATTTCATTAATACTGGAAATTCATCTAAATATTTTTCTTTGTGCATTCTTAATTTACTTTCTGTCCATTTTCCTTCTTTCCAATGTTTTTTTTGATTATAAGCATGTATTACTGGTTCTAAAACATCAATAGCTTTAGCAAATCTACTTTCTGTTGTTAGCAACCCTTCAAATTCTAAATAATTTTTTTCATAGTCTCCTGCAATTGCTGAAGGAAGACTATTGATTGTTTTCTTAAATGCAACTTTTTCTAAATCTTTTTTATTACTCCAAGAATCGTCTGAAAGATTTATGTCTTTAAAAAAAACATTTTGAATATCGTGATAGCTTAGTAATTTAATTACTTTTAGTTCATCTAACTTGTAAGGAATCTTCTTAATGAAATACTGCGCAAGAAGAATACAGCTAAATGTGTGTTCAGCAGAGCTTTCAAACCTATCTCCGACTATTCCAAACCTTGTACTTTCTTTTACCTTTATGATTGTTTCAATCTTTTCAATGTCTTCTGTAAATGAATTCATTCTTTTACCATTTTTATACATTTAACTGGACAGATTTCTGCGCATATCCCGCAGCCCTTACAATAATCAAGATTTGTTTCTTGCCTTTTAATATTCCCTTTAGCGTCTTTATTTGCATTTATACACTGTTCAGGACAAGCATTAAAGCAAAGCATACAGTGTATGCATTTCTTTGAGTCCCATTCTGGTCTTAAACTTCTCCAAGAGCCAGTCTTATTTACTTGAGCTGTTCCTCCAGGAAGAACGCCTCCTATCTTTTTAGTTTCAGCCATAATCATCACTTAAAATGCTCAAATCCTTTCTTTAGACATAAAAGATTTGGTTTAATAATATCTGCTTTCCCTTTTTTTTCAAATTCTTTTTTTATAGATTCTTCTACAGAAGAATATTTAATAACTCCAAATAAATTAACAAATGCTCCAATCAAAACAGCATTTGGATTGTTTATTTTTAATAATTCCATAGAAATCTTACTGCCATCAATAACATTTATCTTTTTCTCATTTTTAATAAATTTTTTAAAAAACGCCTTGTCATTGTCGCTATTGATTATATAATCACAATCAAAATTAGAAAGCCCTGGTAGAACATTAAACAACCCGCAATCAATAACAATAACTAAATCTGGGTGAGTGATTGGTTCATGTACTCTAATCTGTTTATTTGAAATTCTTACAAATGACCTAACTGGCGCGCCTCTTCTTTCTGGGCCATACTCCGGAAATGCCTGAACAACTTTTCCATCAAGAAGTGCAGAATCTGCAATCAGTTGTGCACAAGTCTTTGCACCAAGCCCTGCTCTGCCATATATCATTATTTCAAAATTGTCTTTCATGTGTTTTCACTTACCATTTTGTATTAAAACATAAGAAAGAAACCCTTATATATATATTTTTAATATATAGTAATATAGAATAAATAAAATAGTGATAATTTTGAAAGACTTAAATAATTTTTTTGAACCAAAAAGCGTGTGTCTTATTGGTGCTTCAGACAAAAAGGGAAGTGTTGGCAACACAATTGCTAAGAACCTCTCGGGCTTTAAAGGCAAAGTATATTTTACAAACCCCAGGCTTTCAGGAAAGAAGCTACTAGATAAAAAAGTCTTTTCAAGCATCACAGAGATTTCAGAGAAGATTGATCTTTCTGTTGTTGCAACACCAGCAGCAATAACTTTTGAAGTTGTTAAAGATATAGCAAAATCCAAATGTAAAAACATACTAATGGTAACTTCTGGTTTTTCAGAGATTGGAAGAACAGACCTTACAGAGAAGATTAAAAAAATAATATTAAAAGAAAAAATAAATCTTATTGGCCCAAACTGCTTAGGTCTTCTTAATCTTTCTAATCATCTAGACGCGACCTTTAATTCTAGAGATAAATATGATTTACCAAAGTCAGGAAAAGTTTCAATCATTACGCAATCTGGTGCTTTAGGTATTGCTCTTCTAGATTTGGCAAGCAAGCAAAGACTAGAGATAAACAAGTTTGTGTCTTATGGTAATGCTCTAGATATTGATGAAATAGATTTATTAGAATATTTTGGAAAAGACAAAGATACTGACATAATTTTGTGTTATATTGAAGGAGTAAAAGATGGAAAAAAATTCTATGAAACTTTAAAAAAAGTAACGCAAAAGAAAAAAGTAATAGTTCTAAAAGGCGGAATCTCAGAGAAAGGAACAACAGCTGTTAAAAGCCACACAGCAGCAATTGCTGGTTCAATAAAAGTTTTTTCAACAGCTTTAAGACAAGCCGGAGCAATAGAAGTAAAGACCATAAAAGAAATGTTTGATATTTCTAGGTTCTTTTCTTGGTATAGTGTTGATAATATTAAAGACTCACAAATTATAACAAACGGCGGCGGCTTTGGAGTTCTTACAACTGACCAGCTTGACATTAATAATCTAAAGCTTTCAGAAATAACAAAAGAAACAACAGACAAAATAAAAAAGATAATTCCGAGTTATGCAACAATCGGTAATCCCATAGACTTGACAGGAGATGCAGATGATAAAAGGTTCTTACAGGCAATTTATCTGTGTGCAAAAGACAAAAACACAAACTCCATAATTGTTTTAATGTTGCTACAACTGCCAAGCATCTCAAACAAGATACCAGAAGAAATAGCAAAGCTAAAAGCAAACACAAAAAAACCAATAATGGTAGTAACAATTGGTGGAAATAAGACAGAAAAAAAGATAGAAGAGTTTGAGAAAAGAAAGGTGCTTTGCTTTAGAGATCCTTTCGAACTCTCAAGTATTCTTAAATATTTAAAAAAATAAAATGGGGAAAAAATGATGAAAAAAATAATTTTAAGTTTTTTGATATTTTGTGGGTTGTTATTTTCTGCAACCCCAATATTTGCTGATTCAATTAGCGAAGGTTACAAATCTGTGAAATATTGTATCCAATTTACAAACATGGCAGATTTTTCGGATTATTCTTTGTTTAAAGTTTGCGATACAACTATGCCTTCTGTAGCAGAAATGACTGATCCAAATGGTTGTTATGGCATGTATAAATTTTGTAATTTTAAAGTTTGTGCTATAAAAAAAGAAAAAATGTTTGAGGAATTAAGAGCAGAAATTAATGATTATGACCGCGAAGATATAACTACAAAGATAGTTAATAATCCTGACTTTGTATGTAAGGATTTAAATTATCGTCCGGTTTCTCAGGTTAGAGATTCTGATCCAACAACAAGTATTACAGATGTTTATAGTTTGCCGGATTTTTCAATTTCAGATTCTCAAGTAATTAAAGAGAAAGTAGTATATAATCAAGAGAATTCGAAAGTTGCGGAAGAAATTCCATATACTTCAGATACTCGCCCAATATCAAAATATTCACAAAATACGCCATTAACTGTATATGTTCTTGTCGGGGGTATTATTTTATTGATTATTTTACTATCAATAATACAAATTAAAAAATTAAAACGTAAAAGCATCTAAATTGCTTTTACTTTTCTTTTAGGTTTTGGTTTCTCTATTTTGTCTTTGTGTTTTAAAATTCGGTTTATATCTAAAAGAAGTTCTTTCTCGTTTAGTCCATACATTGAACAAACATGACCAATCTCTAAAGAATCCATCTCCATCTTTGCCAGTGGGCAAGTCACGCAAGGCACACGATGTTTAGTTAGAATTTTTGCAATGCCTTTTAATTTTATTATTTTTCCTAGTTTTGTGTGTTTATCTACTTTCATATATCTACCTCCCTTTTTTATGATTACAAACCTTATTTGTACAACAATGTGTACATGCATTTGTTTTTATTTTTTTTGTTTTCTTTCCATGTTTAGAATAATAGTC
>DAOOON010000018.1:0-12463 GCA_035387745.1 archaeon | reverse complement strand
ACTACAAGGCCCAAAGCAAATCCAGAGAAGGTGTGAAGTAATGAATCCCACCACCAATACTTGACATAGAAATTATTAACTTCTCCTAAGAAGATTCCAGAATAAATAAATAATACTGTAGCTAATTGTATTTCAGAAGGCAACTGAATCTTATATCTTCTTTGAATAAAAAAAGGCACTAAGCATAAGATTATAGAAAGAACAGTAATAAAAAGAAACTCATGGTTTTTATTAATTATTTCAAAAACCACAGCAACTATTAAAGAAAGTATAATTCCATAAGTAATATATTTTTGAACTTTCTCTAGTCTTGGTAATCCTAGTTTCATAGTAAATATTTATTGTTTATTAGATTATATAAATATTTCTAAATTTCTCTTTTCTTTAGTTCTTTTACTTTATCTCTTAACCTTATTGCAGTTTCAAAATCAAGTTTATCTGAAGCTTCAACCATTTGCTTTTCTAGTTCTATTATTAGGTTTGGTATTTCTGGTTTTGGGATATGTAAGATATCTTTAATTTCATCAATTTCTTTTTCTCTTATTGGCTTGATGATGGTCTTTGGAATAATACCATGTGATTGATTGTAATCCAATTGAAGCTTTCTTCTTCTTTCTGTTTCCTTTACTGCGCCTTTAATAGATTCAGTCATCTTGTCAGCATAGAGATGAACATATGATTCTGAGTTTCTTGCTGCTCTTCCAATAATCTGTATTAGGCTTCTTTGATCTCTTAAGAAACCTTCTTTGTCAGCATCAATGATACCAATAAAACTAACTTCAGGGATATCTATTCCTTCTCGTAAAAGATTAATTCCTACAAGAACATCAAACTTTCCAAGTCTCAACTCTCTAATAATCTCTGTTCTTTCAAGAGTGTTAATCTCTGAGTGAAGATATCTAGTTTTGATTCCTTGGCGAGAAAGGAAATCAGCAAGTTCTTCTGCAAGCTTTTTTGTTAGAGCAGTAACAAGACATCTGTTTCCTTTCTTTATAGTTTTTCTAATATTTTCTGTTAGGTCTTCAATCTGGTTCTTTGATGGTTTAATAAATACTGGAGGGTCCACAAGGCCTGTTGGTCTAATTATTTGTTCAACAACTTGGAAAGATTGTTTAGTTTCATACTCAGCAGGAGTTGCAGAAACAAAGATAACGGCATCCATGAACTTTTCAAATTCTTTAAACTTTAATGGACGATTATCATAAGCAGAAGGAAGTCTAAAACCATAATCAACAAGAGTTTTCTTTCTTGAATAGTCTCCAGCATACATTCCATGTAGTTGTGGTATTGTCTGGTGAGATTCATCAATAACTAGAAGGAAATCATCAGGGAAGTAATCAAGAAGACAAAAAGGTCTTTCTCCTGCTTTTCTTCCATCAAAGTGTCTAGAATAATTTTCTATGCCATTACAATATCCTGTTTCTTCTATCATCTCAATATCATAATTAGTTCTTTGCTTTAATCTATGTCTTTCTAGTTCTTGTAGTTCTGGTAATCTTGCTTCTAGTTCTTCTCTTATGGAAGCAATTGCAGGCTGAAGAGACTCTTTAGTAATAACAAACTGCTTAGCAGGGTGAACATAGAATTTATCAAAGTCGCTTATCTTTAGATTTGTAATTTTATCCATTTCTGTAATTCTGTCTACAGTTTCTCCAAACAATTCTATTCTTATAAAATTTTGAGTATATCCTGGAGAAAGATCAATAACATCTCCTTTGACTCTAAATCTTCCTGGTTCTAGTTCTATGTCGTTTCTTTCAAATTGAATATCAATTAATTGTCTTAATAGTTCTGTTCTTTTTAGCTTTTGTCCTTTCTCAATAGTAAAACCTTTTTCTTTGAAAGTTTCTGGGTTTCCTAAGCCATAGATACAAGAAACAGAAGCAACTACAATGACGTCGTTTCTTGAGACAAGAGAAGTTGTTGCAGACAATCTCATCTGTTCAATCTTGTCATTTATTTTTGTGTTTTTTTCAATGTAAAGATCTTTTTGTGGAATATAACTTTCAGGTTGATAATAATCATAATATGAAACAAAATATTCTACTTTATTTTCAGGAAAGAAATCCTTTAGTTCATTGTATAGTTGTGCAGCAAGTGTCTTGTTGTGGGCAAGAACCAAGGTCGGGCGATTATAGTTAGCAATAACATTACTGATTGTAAAACTTTTTCCTGAGCCCGTAACTCCCATAAGAGTCTGCACCTTCTTAAACTTCTTCTTTAGCCCTGCCGATAGCTGCTTAATTGCGCTAGGCTGATCTCCATCTGGAGAAAACGGTGCAACTAGTTTAAATTTGTTCATGACAATATATAATTAAGTTTAGAAATGTATTTTAATATATTTAAAGGAAAAAACAAAGGACTTTTGTATATTTGAAAAACCAAACACTGTTTTTAGTATAATTCCAAAGAATCTAAGAAGTAGATTTATATAGGTGTGAAATTATAATTTACATATATTTTTAAGTATTTACTAGTTTAATTACTATATGAAGAAGGGTAAAAAAATGTTAACTACATATAATATAATTATTGAGAAAGACAAAGACGGTTGGTATATTGCTGAAGTATTAGAATTACCTGGTTGTTATTCTCAAGCAAAAAGTATGGACGAACTAGTTAAGAGAACAAAAGAAGCAATTAAATGTCATTTACTTGAATCTAAGATAGAGGTTCCAGTTACTAATTTTATAGGAATACAACAATTAAAGGTGTAAAGACCTCTTTGAAACAATTACCTTTGTTAACTGGTAAGGAACTTGGAAAGATAATCGTTAAAATAGGTTATAAATATGACCACACTAGTGGAAGTCACATGACCTTTACTAATTTTGAAGAACACAAGAAAATAACAATTCCAAACCACGGTTCAGAACCAATAAGACCAGGGCTACTTCTAAAGATAATAAAGAAAGACTTAGGGATAACCAAAGAAGAGTTTTTTAAATTATTAAAATAGTTAGCTATTTAGAAATGTATTTTAATAATATTTAAATGGGAAAGGCACCTTGTTTGGAATCGGCGACGGCAAATTTAAGATAAAATAGATTTAAATAAGTTTTTGATTAAATAATCAATATGAACCAACACAAATTTAATAGTTCTAAATTTAAAATTTTATTAGATTATATGTGTGAATATGTTGGGAACACATTTTTTAAATTAATTTTATTGTTTATCTTTATTTTTCTGTTTTTTGGTTTGTATGATAAAGGTTATTTACAAAATTTGATAATTGTGTCTTTAGTTCTTATTGCAATTATACTATATTTAATTTTCAAATTATTATATAGAAGAGCCCGATTAGGTAAAATAATTGTTTTAATAGTTGTAATAATTTCAGCAGTTATTGTTTCTCATTATTTTTCAAGTTCTGTCTTTGAAAAAACTGGAATTCAACATTATATAACCGGAGTAGAAACCAAATCTGCAGATAAACAAACACTTAGTGGAACCACAAATATGATTAAAACAATAGTAAATAGCGGTGAAAATATATTGGAGTCTACAGGAGATTCTATAGCTCATTCAGAAGATGATTCAAAAGTTGCATTTGATTATATAAACGAACTACGTAAAGAAAATGGTGTAAATGAAATCTCCTGGGATGATAAAATTTATGATTTAGCAAAATATAAAGTTGATGATATGTCAAAAAGGAATTATTTTGATCATGTAGATCCGGATGGTAAATGTGTAGGCAGTTATGCTAAGAATTATGGATTGTCTTATTCTTCTGATTCATTTGCCGAAAATTTATTTGGATATAGTTCCCCATATTTTTTTGATCAAAAAGAGTCAGTGGATAGTTGGATGGATAGTAGAGGACACAGATATAATTTATTGTATTCGGGTCATAAAAGAGGAGCAATAGCATGTAATTCTCAATATTGTTCGTTTATTGGGCAAGGCGGAAGCAGTTGGAGTTGTAATACTGGAGAAGCCGGATTGCAATTTTGGGAAACAGTAGGAAAGCAACCTGGTGAAAAATAAATGCAAAGTGCAGATATAATAAATAAAATAATAAATAACAAACCCTTTATAGATATGGATGTCGGGATTCATGGAAGAGCACATGCAAATAAAACCCTTTTGTTTTCTAATTGTTTAGCAAATTTAGTTTCGCAGGGTAAAGATATAGATATTGATGCAATAAATATTTCGGCATTATTGCACGATTGTGGAAGAAAAAATAATGGAAAAGACCCATACCACTCAATAAATTCAGCAGAATTAGCATTAAAATTCATAGATGATTATAAAATAAAATGCAATAAAGAATTAGTATATACTTGTATAGTAAGACACCATCCACCACCAAACTATAATGATGAGTTTAAACCAATAGAATCTAAAATAGTTGGTGATGCCGATAAATTAGATAGATTTAGATTTATAAATCAATTCGCGCCATGTAATCCGTATTTTTTCGAATTAAAAGAATCAAGGTCTTTAATGGACATAGCATCTAGAATAAACGGCCATAAATGGAGATCATTTAACAATAAAAATTAATTATCGTTATTTAATTTCCTTCCCTCTTAATAGTTTATTATAGTTGATTGCAAATCTGTGTGCTTCGTCTCTTATCTCTTCTAGGAGAAGAAGAGCGATGTCTTTTTTGTTTAGCTTGAGTGGAAACAGGTTATCTGGTCTAAAGATTTCTTCATCTCTCTTGGCAAGAGAGATAATTTGCACTTTATTTTGGACACGCAGGTCTTTGAGGACCTCAACTGCTGAGGAGAGCTGACCTTTCCCTCCGTCAATGACAATCAAGTCTGGAAGTGGCATTGTTTGGTTAAGATATCTTCTTCTTACAACTTCTGCAATTGCCTTGAAATCATCAATCTTATTTTTTTCAAGAGTTTTAATTCTAAATCTACGATAATTGCTTTTGTCTGGGACGCCACCTCTAAAGGTAACCATTGAGCCAACTGTGAGGGTTCCTGAAAGATGAGAAATATCAAAACACTCAATGACATGTGGTTCTGTTTTTAGTTTTAGTTTTTCTTTAAGTGCTTGGACCTTACTTATATTTCTAAAGAAAGTAATCTCTATGTTCTTAAAGCACAAGTCAAGAAGCTGTTTTTTCTCTCCAATCTTTGGAATCGTGATTGCGATTTTCTTTTTTGCCAAACCTTCAAGATATTCTTTTGTTGTCAGGGAGATTTCTTCAGGAAGAATAATTTCTTGAGGCAAAGTCTTTTGGTTATTTGAATAGTACTTGATTAAAAAATCATCAAGAACAGAAATATCCACAAGAGATGAATCAAAAGTAAATTCTTTTTTGTTTATCAATAGTCCTTTATCGATGTTGAAGAGAAGAACATAAGCTGTGTTTTCTCTAATTTCATAATTTATAATGTCTTGATCGTAATTAACCTTTCTTTCCATGTTCTGTTTCTCTGCAAGGTACTCGATTGCTGAGATTTGGTCTCGAAGAGTTAGGGCTTTTTCAAAATCTTGGCTCTTGGAATAGATTTCCATTTCTTTTTTCATCTCAGGGAGATGTTCTTGTGATTTTCCGGAAAGGATTTTCTTTACTGTGTCAATTGTCTTTGAATATTCTTCTTTTGTTATGTTGTTAATACAAGGAGCAGAACAATAACCTATGTGATATCTCACGCATGGCTTTTTTGGAAGTCTCTTACATGTTCTTAGTTTAAACTGTTTGTTAAGAAACCTAATTGTCTCTAATCTGTTCTGTCCAGAAACAAAAGGCCCAAAGACATTGTAGTCTTTCCCGCTTGGTTTTTCTCTTAAGGTCAAGAGACGAGGGAAAGTTTCCTTTGTCAATTGGATATAAGCATATCTTTGCCCTGTCTTTAAATCAATATTATACTTTGGCATATATTTCTTGATTAGGTTGTTCTCAAGAACAAGAGCTTCAAGCTCATTAGAAGTTACAATAAAATCCACAGAAGAGATATTAGAGACAAGTGCTTGAGTTTTTGTGTCGTGATCCTTCTTCAAGAAATAAGAAGATACTCTTTTCTTTAGGTTTTTTGCTTTTCCTACATAGATAACTTTACCAAGGACATCCTTATAGATATAACAACCAGGACTACTTGGTATGTTTTCTAAGTTAATCATATGTTCTTCCATAAATTTTATCTCTATGATCAAAATATCTAAAGACAATTCTATTGTTTTGTTTATCTACTTTGAATAATAAAATGAATCTCTTAGTTATATGTGCTCTTTTAAATTCTTGAAGTGGAGCTCTGAGATTCTTGTAATG
Source organism: archaeon (assembly GCA_035387745.1). GTDB lineage: Archaea > Iainarchaeota > Iainarchaeia > Iainarchaeales > CSSED10-239 > JAKQTP01. Next base: position 6,222 of record DAOOON010000018.1, on the reverse strand, counting down.
ATCTAAGAATTCGCAATTTTTGATTTCTTCAACCTTGTTACGAATTGCAGTATATAGTGCTGGATCTTTTGCAGATATTTTGTTTGTTATTTTTATAAACTCCTCATGCAATTCGTAATCCATAAATTATCATTTTTTGCCGTGTTTTTTAATGATTTTATCAAATTCATCCATATTTTTGAATTTGTAAGTCTTTTTGTTTTCACCAGCAAGTATTTTTTTAACAAACTCAGGTCTTAATTCTGGTTCAAGGTTTTCTTTAGAATATTTTTCAACAACAAGAGTTATTGCTTCTGCCTTATTCTTTAGATTATGCTGTGCCTTTATGATATTTAGAGTTTGGTTAATCTCAACTGGCAAGTCAATTAATGCTTTCATTTTCTCCCTCCCATTAATAGTTGTATATACATATTAATGGTTATTAACATTTATTAATATATGCTTATTTCCTCTCAAGTATCTTCTTTACAAAATCTGCAGTATAGCTTTTCTTTTCTTTTGTGATTTCTTCAGGAGTTCCTTTTGCTACAATCTTTCCTCCATTTTCTCCACCGTCTGGCCCAAGGTCAATGATGTAGTCTGCAGATTTAATAACATCAAGGTTATGTTCAATAACAACAACTGTGTTTCCTTTCTCTACAAGTCTGTTTAAAACATCAATCAACTTCTTAACATCATGGAAATGAAGACCAGTTGTTGGCTCGTCAAGGAGATAAATTGTGTTTCCTGTGTCTCTCTTTGAAAGTTCTCTAGTTAGCTTGATTCTCTGCGCTTCTCCTCCTGAAAGAGTTACTGAACTTTGTCCAAGCTTAATGTAACCAAGACCAACGTCCACTAAAGTTTGTAGCTTTCTTCTAATGCCAGGAATGTTTTCAAAGAAAGAATACGCTTCGTCTACTGACATGTTTAGCACATCTGCTATATTTTTCTTCTTGTAAAGAATCTCAAGAGTCTCAGCATTATATCTCTTGCCTTTACATTCTTCACAGTCAACATAGACGTCTGGAAGGAAGTTCATTTCAATCTTAATCTGCCCATCTCCTTGACAAGCCTCGCATCTTCCGCCCTTGACATTAAAAGAAAATCTTCCAATATCATAACCTCTAAGTTTGGCTTCAGGAGACTGAGAAAACACCCATCTAATCTCATCAAACAACTTTGTGTATGTTGAAGGATTGGATCTTGGTGTTCTTCCAATTGGTGATTGGTCAATAGATATTACTTTGTCTATGGATTTTGGAATAATGATGTCTTTGACTTTTCCAACTTCCATTTTTGAATCATAGAATTTGTTCATCAAAAAAGGATAGATGGTTTCATAGACAAGAGTCGATTTACCAGAACCAGAAACTCCAGTAATGCATGTTAAAATTCCTGTTGGTATTTCAAGATTAATATTTTTAAGATTATTTTCTTTTGCTCCAATAACTTTAACAAAATCGTTTGGTTTTCTTCTTGTCTTTGGAGTATGTATGAATTCTGTTCCTGCAAGGTATTGGCCAGTTAATGATTTTTTACATTTCTCTATGTCTTTAGGCGTACCATAAGCCACAACTTCTCCGCCATAGATTCCTGCCCCTGGTCCCATGTCAATTACATAGTCTGCTTGTCTTATAGTGTCTTCGTCATGTTCAACAACAACGACCGTGTTACCAAGATCTCTAAGCTTACAAAGAGTATCAATAAGTTTTTGATTGTCTTTTTGGTGAAGACCAATTGATGGTTCGTCAAGTACATAAAGAACGCCCATAAGGTTAGTTCCAAGATTTGTTGCCAAACGAATTCTTTGTGCTTCTCCTCCTGAAAGAGTTCCTGCAGATCTTGAAAGAGTTAGGTAACCAAGACCAACTTTTTCTAAGAACTCCAAACGAGAGTTGATTTCTTTTAGTATGTGATTAGATATTTCTTTTTGTTTGTTGTCAAGCTTAATTGTTTTAAAGAACTTAATTGCAAAGTCAATTGAAAAGTTAGTGATATCAATAATTGATTTGTCTGCAATCTTGACTGCTAAGATTTTTCTCTTCAACCTCTTACCTTGGCAATCAGGGCAAGGAGAGGTTCTCATGAATTTTTCCATTTCTGTTCTTCTATAGTCTGAGTCTGTTTGCTTGTAAAGTCTTTGGGACTGAGGAATAAGTCCTTCCCAAGTTCCTGTATAGTTAAAACTTGAAGTTCCGTTTCTTCCTTCAAGGTTAAACTGAATGTTGTCTTCTGAACCATACATTAAAATCTTAAGTTGTTCTTTTGTTAAGTCTTTGATTGGTGTCATTGCTGAAAAGCCATAGTGTTTGGCAAGAGTTGCTAGGTGTTGGCCTCTCCAACCATCCACTGCGTTTCTATATATCATTATTGCTCCGTCTGCCATGGATTTTGTTTTGTCTGGAATAATTAAGTCAGGGTCAAAGTCCATTTTAAAGCCTAGACCAGAACAAGTTTCACAAGCACCAAAAGGAGAGTTGAAGGAAAACATTCTAGGTTGTAGTTCTTCAAAGGAAAGACCACAAACAGGGCAAGACATCTTTGAGGAGAAAAGCTTTTCTTTTGCTTTTTCTTTGTTCTTTTCAAAGTCTTTTACAGATATTACTTTTATTAGTCCGTCTGATTTACTTAAACCTTGTTCAATGTCTTGGTATAGTCTTGTTCTGTCGTCAGAGGGTGTTATTCTATCAATAACAATATCAATATCATGCATTCTATATCTATCAATCTTTATTTCCTCGTCTGTTCTTGCTATTTCTCCGTTTATTCTTACTCTTAAAAATCCTTCTTTGTTAAGATCAGAGAAAAGCTTTTCATAGGTTCCTTTTTTCTTCTGGACAATTGGTGAAAGAAGATAGATTTCTTCTGAATATTCTTTAAGTATATTCTCTGCTATCTTTTGTGCAGAAAGTGGTTGGATTGGGATATTATGTTCAGGACAATATGGTACACCAACTCTTGCATAAAGTAATCTTAAGTAGTCATAAACCTCAGTTACTGTTCCTACAGTTGAACGAGGGTTTTTGGAGGTTGTCTTTTGTTCGATTGAGATTGCTGGAGATAGCCCTTCTATAGAATCCACGTCTGGCTTCTTCATCATTCCTAAAAACTGCCTAGCATAAGCAGACAAAGACTCCACATACCTTCTCTGGCCATCAGCATAGATGGTATCAAAGGCCAGGGTTGATTTTCCTGACCCAGATAAGCCAGTAATCACTACCAGCTTATCTCTAGGTATCTCTACGTCTATGTTTTTTAGGTTATGCTCTCTGGCACCTTTTATGATAATATTTTTCTGCATAGGGGTATTACTCCATCTTTTTTAAAATCTTAAAAATGCTTGACTACAATATATAATTAAGTGATAAAGCTGTTAAAAAGGTAATGCTTTTTTCTCTCAAACCCCTCGAATTCGATGGGTTTGAAGGGGTCGAATTCGACCCCTTATATCATTTTGTTGGCGTCAACAAAATGATGATGATTATTTCTTAGTTTTATACTTTATTTTCTTTTTCTTTGATTTTAGCATTAATCTTTTCTGTTTTTCAGGAATTGTTAAATAATTTTCTTTTGTGGATACTTTTCTACCAAGTTCTTTCTCAGTTACTTTTCTTGCAACTCCAGCAACTCCGCCGCCTCTTTTAGCAATGTTTTTTGTTTTTGGAAATTCTTTAGGGTCTTCTTTAACTGTAAGTTCTTTAGTTACTGATTCTCCAAGCATTGTAAATATTAGTTCTAAGTCGTTCATGTGGTCTCTTAGATTTTCATTTTTTAGTCCTTTGTAATCTTTATACTCAGAAGGAGTCATATCAAAGGTTGCTTTTGATATTTCTGCAGTAAGAATTGAAAATTCTTTATTTTCAGTTATTCCTCTTTTGCTCCATTCATTTGTTAGTTCATCTCTAATTGCAATACCTCTTATTCTTTTTTCAATCCAGGGATCAGAATATCCCTTTTGTTTAAAGGTTTCAACCATTCTTTTCTGTATAAGTTCTGGATTTTTAATTTCTTGTACTCTTTGATAGCCAAGTTTTGCTAGCCATAGTTTGAAAGGTTCTGCTTTAGGAGATGGAATTGATTGTATTATTCTAAACAAACCTTCGATATTTGCACAATCTGTTTCTCTTAATTTTCCATCTTCTGCTATCAATTTCAACTGTACACAATTTGTGTACAGTTCAACTCCATTCTCTTGTTCTCTAGATTTTATCATATTCCAGTAATTTCGAGGATTATCGCTATCAGTTAATGCTTCAACGACATTAACAACAGAGAAGTACCATTCCTCGTTATGCCAGAGTCTCCTTATTTTCTTGTTTTCAAAAATTGCAATTGATTTATTTTCTTCCATTTTAATGATCGCCAATAATATATAGTAGTAGAAGCAGGGGTTGTTTTCGGGGGGGTAGCTGTCCGACCCCCTTACTTCAAATTTACAAAAAAATCAAAGAATAGCTTTATATACATCTTAAGGTAATAGATATTTATGAAATCAAAACTAAAATCTGGTTCAAAGATAAAATATCTTTGCTCAAAGCAGGCAAAACCAAGACTAACAATATTAGAAACAGAACTAGCAAAGTCTTGGCTAACCAAAGAAGAAGATAAAGCATGGAAGAATTTGTAAAAGGGCAGATAGTAGTAGTTCCTTTTCCTTTTTCTGATTATTATAGAACAATAACACTCAACTAATTATTTATATAGTTATTGAATAATAAATATTATGATTAAAATGGATATTAAAAAATTAATTTCTGAAATAAAAGGAGTAGGTAAAGGTAAGATTACTCCTATGTATGTTTATGGAACAGAGAATATTTCTGGATATTATAGTAAACTTGATTTAAAAGATAAAACTGTTTTAACTATTGCTGGTTCTGGAGATCAAGCAGTTAATGCTATTTATTATGGGGCAAAAGAAGTTACTTGCTTTGATATTAACCAACTTACTGGTTATTTTATTGATTTGAAAATAAATGCAATAAAGTATCTAAACTATAAGGAGTTTCTTGAGTTTTTTGGAAGTCCAAGTAAGGTTGGTAATCTGAATTATAAATTATTTACTAAGTTTTCTAAGTATCTAAATAAGGATGCATTTAAGTTTTTTAATGATGTTTATGTTTATTTTAAAAAGGATGGAAATAAGATAATTCGTTCAAGTTTATTTAATGAAAGATCAATGCTTCTTGGAACTTTGTTTGAAATGAATGTTTATCTTAAAACTGAAGCAAATTATAATCATTGTAAAGAAATATTAAAGCACAAGAAGATAACATTTGTTTGTGAGGATATTTTTTGTTTGGATAAGAGGTTAAAGTCTAGATTTGATATATTAAACCTATCAAATATACCTAATTACTTCTGTTCCAGGTTTGAATATGATTCTAAAGAATACAAGAAAGTTTTTGATAATCTTTTAAAGTTGGTGAAGAAGAATGGGATATTATTCTTCTATGTTTTTTCCCTATCCACTTATCCTAACGAAATTGCTAAAAAAACTCCACCCTTTGCAATAAATAAAAATCTTATTAAATTTTGTAAGCAATTTGGGTTATCCTATAGCTTTATTAGTTTTAATGGAAACGGCAAATACGTTTCCAACATAAAAGTAAAGAACGTAAGAGACAAGATTGCCATATTAAAGAAATAACAAATATATTTAAAGAGTTTAAACTAAAGTTCTATTGTGAGATAATTATGTGTTATTTTTGCGATATTAAGGAAAAGAAAGAAATGGTGTTGTTTAAAGGTAAGTATTTCTTTGTAGTGTATGATGGTTTTCCAGTTACTAAAGGGCATTGTACTGTTGTTTCTAATGAGCATAAAGCGTCTTTTTTTGATTTAAGTAAAGAAGAGGTGGATGATTTATATTCTCTTATACTTAAGACAAAGGAATTATTAGAAGAAAAGCACAAGCCAGACGGATTTAATATAGGCGTAAATGAAGGTAGAGCTGCAGGAAGAACAGTAGACCATCTTCACATACATGTAATTCCAAGATACTTTGGAGATGTTTCTGATCCCCTTGGAGGAATCAGGTGGGTTATTCCAGACAAAGCAAACTACAGAAAGCAACCAAGTAAGTAGTCGTAGAAGTCAGTAGTAATTCTTCTGTAGTAAAAGGAAGATATAAAAAGAGTTTTAAACTATAATTAATCTTTGTATAGTAATTGGTGAAATTATGTCAAAAACAATAAAAGATTTAGAAAATTCTGCAATGAAATTTGCAAATGATAGAAAATG
>DAOOON010000017.1:11724-13634 GCA_035387745.1 archaeon | reverse complement strand
CACAAAGTAATTGAACAGGCATCGTTGATACCAGAAAACGACAATACCGTTCTTTTCACAACAGCAGGCATGCATCCGCTTGTTCCTTTCCTTCTAGGTCAGCCTCACCCTCTAGGCAAAAGACTAGTTGATTATCAATTATGTATTAGAACCACAGACATTGACCAAGTAGGAGATGCAACACATTTTTCAATGTTTGAAATGCTTGGAAACTGGTCTCTTGGCGACTATTTCAAAAAAGAATCAATTTCTTATTCTTATGAGTTTCTTACTAGCAAAGACTGGTTAGGTCTTGATAAGAACAGATTAGCAGTAACGGTCTTTTCTGGAAATAACGATGTGCCAATAGATAAAGAAACAATTATTCATTGGCTAGAACAAGGAATACCTAAAGAAAGAATTGTAGCAATTGAAGACAATTGGTGGGGGCCAGCGGGAGGTGTCTCGGGACCTTGTGGGCCAGATACAGAGATATTCTATTGGAAGGACAACTCTAAACCAGCCCCAGAAGTCTTTGACCCAAATGATGAAACCTGGGTAGAGATTTGGAATAATGTTTTTATGGAATATAATAAGACAGAGGAAGGAAAATTTGAAGAATTAGCACAAAAAAATATAGATACTGGCCTTGGAACAGAAAGAGTAGCAATGGTATTAAATGATTTAGACGATGCTTTTAAAGTTGGGAAGATAAAAGAAATTTATGATTTTGTTTTAGATCTAGCAAAAGACAAAAAAAACACAAAAGCAATAAAGATAATAACAGATCACTTACGAGCAGCAACTTTTATTCTTGCAGATTCTAGAGGCGCAATTCCAAGTAACACTGATCAAGGATATATTCTTAGAAGATTTATAAGAAGAGCAATAAGATATGGCAGATTAATAGGAATAGAGAATAATTTTTGTTCAAAAGTTTCAAAAAAAATAATGGAGTTATATGATCAAGAGTATTTCCATTTGCGATTAAAATTTGAATTTGTTTTACAGGAATTAGAAAAAGAAGAAAATAAATTTACTACAACTTTAGAAAACGGATTAAAAGAATTTAATAGAATGACTGAAACTCAAAAAGAACTTTCAGGAAAAGATGCGTTTCTTCTTTATCAGTCTTTTGGCTTTCCAATAGAGATGATTGAAGAACTGGGTAAAGAGAAAAATATATCTGTAGACGTTTCAGGGTTTATTGAAGAAGAGAAAAATCACAAAGATATCTCCAGAGCAGGCGCAGAACAGAAGTTTAAGGGCGGCCTTGCTGAGTACACAGAAACTACAACAAGGTATCACACTACAACACACATATTAAATCAGTCTTTAAGAAATGTTTTAGATAAAGATATAAAGCAAAAAGGCAGCAATATTACAAACGAAAGACTAAGATTTGATTTTAATTTTGAGAGAAAATTAACAAATGAAGAAATAAAGGCAATAGAAGATGATGTAAATAAAATAATTGCCAAAGAGCTAGAAGTTATAAAAGAATCAAAGCTACTTTCCGAAGCTTTAGAAAGCGGAGCACAAGCAGAGTTTGGAACCAAGTATCCAGAAACTGTTTTTGTTTATTCCATTGGCGACCACTCAAAAGAAATCTGTATGGGCCCGCACGTAGATAACACTAAAGAGCTTGGTAAATTTAAGATAATTAAAGAAGAAGGCATAGCTGCAGGTATTAGAAGAATAAAAGCTGTTCTTGAGCCAAACACAGACAAAACATGAAAAATAAAAATCCTTATCTTTTCTTCTTTCTTCTTTTGATTATTCTTTTGATTCTTATTTTTCTTATTTTGCTTTACTTTGAAAACAAGCCCGCAGATAATGGTTTGCCAAACCAAATCCAAAACCCACTAAATCTTGGACATGGCGGCGGGGTCTCGCCGTCTCTTGTATTATTCTGTCCAGAAGATTCTTGT
>DAOOON010000017.1:0-11624 GCA_035387745.1 archaeon | reverse complement strand
AGCTACATGCACAACAAGTTTTGTGTTTTTGATAATAACATCTCTCTAATAGGCTCAACAAACTTTACAGAAAACAGCTTCTCTCAAAGTTATAACAATATTTTAGTTTTTGAAAATACAGAACTTTCAAAAACTCTAAAAGAAAAGATTGATTCTTTCTATCTTGGAAACTTCTCAAAGTCATCAAGTGTTTTAGGAAAAACCTTTAATGAAAACTTCTCAATTTATTTCTGCCCAAACGAAAATTGTAAAACCCAAGTGCTAACTCAAATTTCAAATGCAGAAAAATCAATAGTATGTATGATGTATAGTTTCACGCTTGACGATTTTGGTGATGCCTTAGTTGAAGAAAGAAAGACCGGAACAAACATAAAAGTAATTCTAGAGACTCAGCAGACAAGCCAATATTCAGAATATCAAAAACTAAAAGCAGAGGGCATAGAAGTTATTGAAGATAACCAGCCATATTTGATGCATAACAAGTTTTGTGTTTTTGATGGCAAAGTCCTGACAACTGGTTCCATGAATTTCTCAAACAACGGTACAAACAATAATGATGAAACCTTATTGATAATAAAAGACCAAAATATTTCAAAGCAGTATCTAGATAACTTTCAAATGCACTGGCAAGCTTGGAATAACCAAGTAAATTAAAAATAGCTTTGTTTATAAATGTTTTTTCTCTAAATAATAATGATGATTATGGTAAATGAAGAACTTAGGAAATGGGCAGAAAATAAATCAGCAGAAGGATATAGTCCAGATCAGATTAAAGAAGCATTAATTAAAGAAGGCTATACTACTGAAGAAATTAATGAAGCTATGAATATTGAAAATAATAATTCTATAATTGCACCAGTATCTGTTACTATGCCAAAAAGAAATAAAATTTTGCCAATAATAATTATTGGAATTATTGTATTAATTTTAATTAGTGCAGGTTTGTATTTTTTTGTTTTTAATAATGAAAGATCGGTTTCCGAAAATGTAAATTCCGCAACACAAAAAGATATAAATCTAGTTGATGAAAATGGGGATAATTTTGGCCAAATGCATATTGATGTCAATGTTGATATGGAAGTAGTAACTGAGGAAGGCTACGAAGATTTTAAACAAAAATTTGCAAGTTGTCAATCAGCAAGTGTAGAATCAAAGCTATTTGAAACAATTACTTATTATTATGAAATAATTGGCCCAAAAGAGGGCCTATGTGAAGTAAAATCCAAATTTACTGCAAATCCAAATCCAGAATGGGTAAATAAAGAAATGATCTGTTTATATGATAATAGTTTGGATTTTGAAACTGCAGTTCAAGATATGAGCAGATGTTCTGGAGAGCTTTATGATCTAATGACAAATCCTGGTAGTTATCAATAATTCTTAAAAGTTATTCTTTATAAATATTATCTATAATATATTATATATTATGGGGCTGTAGTGTAGCTTGGTTATCATAAGAGCTTTGGGAGCTTTTGACCCCCGTTCAAATCGGGGCAGCCTCACTTTTTAATAAAATGGTGAAAACTATAGCAAAGATTAGAACTTCAAAACAATTAGAAATTTGGAGTTTAGTTAAAAAAAAACAAAAATCTACTTCTCAAAGAGAAATCTGGGGTAAAACCATTAATAAACCAAAGAAAGCAAAAGTACCTGATGCTTTATTAAAAAATTTTAAAAAAATAAAAACTGCAAAAAATACCGCAGATAGAAAAATCTCAGAACTAAGTAATGATCTTGCAGCAAAATTAAGACATGTCGATCCAAGATATCCAAATGACTATCTTAATAGACAGATAGTAAAATTAAAAACAAAATTAAGAATCTGGGGTCTTTCTAAAAGAATGCTTAGCAGATTAGATAGTCCAACAATAGACCTTAATAAATTAGCAGAACCCCTTAATTCAAATATACAAAGATTATTTAAATTCGAAAAAACAAATTCTTTTCAAAAAGAAATATTGTCCAGTTTAAACAGTTTAGCAGAAAAGTGCAGTTCTAATAGTACTTCAACATTAGAGAAAAGAGAAGCATATTTAGAGATTATTCAAAATATTAGAAATTTGCATGTTTCTTTATATAACACACATGTTTCTAGAGGCAAGTTAATAAAAGAATTTAACGAGTTAATGGATAACTTGTTTGGCAAATAGCTAAAGCATCATTATTTTTAAATTATTGTTCTAATAAATATTATAGTTAAATGTGAATATTATGGCATCAAATGAAGAACTAAAAATAAAAGATTTTAATGAATGGTTTAATGATATTAATCAAAGAGCAGAGCTTGCTGATTTAAGGTATAATATCAAAGGCGTAGTAGTCTATAGACCATGGTCAACATTTACTCTAAACAAGATATTTAGATTGTTTGAAGACATATTTGATGAAACAGCACACCAACAAGTTATGATGCCAGTTTTAATCCCAGAAGAGAACTTCTTTAAAGAAGCAGAGCATGTTGAAGGCTTTACTCCCGAGGTTTTTTGGGTAACAGAGCACGGTGATGAAAAGCTTGAGCAAAGATATGCATTACGCCCAACTTCAGAAACAGCTTTCTATTACATGTTTGCATATTGGCTTGAAAGCTATAGAGATCTTCCAATAAAAACCTATCAGCGTGCAAACATCTTTAGATACGACACAAAACAAACAAAACCTTTCTTTAGAGGCAGAGAATTCTATTGGTTTGAAACGCACAATATCTTTGAAACCTATGACGACTCATATGCACAGGTTCTTCAAGACATGCAGATAACTGAAGACATAATACATTTAGAACTAGGCATACCATTTATTTTCTTTAAACGCCCACAATGGGATAAATTTGCAGGAGCAGAAGACACCTTTGCAGCAGACACCATGATGCCAAACGGCAAAGCCTGTCAACTAGCAACCACACACCTTCTAGGCCAGAAATTTACAAAAACATTTAATGTTAAGTTTAGAGATAAAGACGAAGAAACTAAGATTCCTTATGGTACTTGTTATGGTCCTGGCATAACAAGAATGTATGGCGGTTTAATTGGAGTACATGGAGACAAGAATGGTTTAAGATTGCCTTTTGAATTGGCGCCAATACAGATAATTATAGTTCCCCTATATTTCTCTGGTCAAGATATTGAGCAATTAGAAAAAATATGTTTAGATTTTGCAAGCGATCTTGACAAATTAGGTTATAGAGTAAAGATTGATGACAATAAAGAAAAAAAACCAAAGGAAAGATTTTCATTTTATGAGATGAAAGGCGTACCACTAAGAATAGAGATTGGCCCTAAAGATATTGAAGAGTCTCAAGTTGTATTATTTAGAAGAGATCTAAATACTAAAGAGAAAGTATTATTCGCTGATCTTTTCGATAGCCTAAAAAAAATATCTATGGAGTTTACAGACAATTTAAGAAGTCAAGCAGATGATGATTTTGAAGAATCATTAGCAATCGCAACAACAAAAGAAGAATTAGTTTCTGAAATAAACAAAGGAAAGCTTGTAAGAATTCCTTTCTGTTCTATAGACCCAGATGGGAAAAAATGTTTTGATGAGTTAAAAGCAGCAACAGATGGTGGAGAAGTCAGAGGAATAAGAATGGATATTACAGAAGTTCCTGAGCATGATGAGCAGTGCGTTATCTGTGGCAACAAAGCAAAGCACTATGTCTATGTTGCTAGAAGCTACTAAAATAAAAGAAGTGATTCTTAATTGAATTTTGATGTTATATCTGAATACTTTGAAAAAATCAGTAAAACTAATAGTCGTCTAGAGATGACTGAAATTTTAAAAAAGCTTTTTTTAGAAACTTCAAAAGAAGAAATTCAAGATTTAATTTATTTTTGTCAAGGCACTCTTGGTCCAAAACATAAAACAAAAGAAATAAATATTGGCCAAGCAACTTTAATCTCTCTAGTTTCAGAATATCTTTCAATTCCTCAAGAAGAAATAAAAAAAGAATTTTATACTTTAGGAGACATTGGTCTTGTTATTGAAAAGCACCATTCTAAAAGAAAACAATCAACTCTTTTTTATAAGCCCTTATTATTTAGAGAAGTCTTTGAGACCTTTCAAAAGATTGCAGAAACAACAGGTACTGGTTCCACAGAAAAGAAACAACAGCTGTTTAAGTTTGTTCTTTTTAACTCAAGTCCTGCTTCAGCAAAATATCTAGTAAGATTTCCAATATCTTTTAGGCTTGGCTTTGGAGATTCCACAATAATTGATGCATTAGCTAGCCTTTCAACAATAGAAGCAGAAGAGCAAAAGATTGCAAAAGAAGCTATTACTGAAAAATATCAACTAGTTTCTGATCTTGGTTTGATTGGAAAGATAATTAAAGAAAAAGGGATAAAAGGAATTGATTCTTTAAAGATTATGCCATTTATTCCAATCAAGTCACAGCTTTGTGAAAGAGCCGAAAGTCTTAAAGATATTCACGAGAGACTAAAAGTTATAGCAGTTGATACAAAGATAGATGGCTTTAGGCAACAGATACATAAGAAAGGAAACGAAATAAAGATCTTTTCAAGACAAGAAGAAGACATAACAAAGATGTTTCCTGAAATTGTAGAAGCAGTTAAAAGAATACAGCATGATTTTATAATTGATTGCGAGTCAATTGCATATGACCCCATAAAAAAAAAATATCACACCTTTCAAATAACAATAACGCGAAAAAGGAAATATGACATAGGCGAGAAATCAAAAGAGCTTCCTTTACATCTAAAGGTTTTTGATTGTTTATATCTTGATGGTAAAGACATCTATTATCTTCCATTTAGAGAAAGAAGAAAATTTGTTGAGAAGTATTTTAATCATGCGCCATTTGTTGCACCTACAAAAATTCTTATTACAAGCAAGCTTGAAGACTTAGAAAATTTTTTTAATACTGCTATAAAAGATGGTTTTGAAGGAATTATTGCAAAAGACTTAGAAGCAAGCTATAAGGCAGGCTCTCGTGGCTATTCTTGGATAAAGTTTAAGAAGTCTTACAAAGGCTCAGAAAGCCTTGATACCATCGATGCAGTAATTGTAGGTGCCTTCTTTGGTCAAGGCAAAAGAACAGACAAAGGCATTGGTGCACTTCTTGTCGCGCTTTATGATAAAGAAGAAGACAGATATTTCACGTTAGCAAAGATTGGAACTGGCCTAACTGATGCAACACTTCTAGACTTAGCAGAAAAGCTAGAGTCCATAAAGCTTGAAACAAGACCAAAAAATTTAGTAACAAATATTTCACCGGATTTTTATGTTTATCCAGAGATTGTGGTTGAGATAAACTATGATGAAATAACAAAAAGCCCAATACACACTGCAAGTTTTGATCCTGAGACAAAGCAAGGCCTAGCTCTTCGCTTTCCAAGGCTTGTTAAAGTTAGAACAGATAAAAGCTCTCATGATACAACCAGTCAGAGAGAACTAGAAAAGCTATTTAGAATGCAAGAAAAATAGTTTTTCTGTTTTTAAAAAATAAGAAAAAGAAATAAGCAACCAGTCGTTTTGGGACTGAAAACCACTTTTTTAAAGGGGTTCTAGTATTGCTTAATAGCACTCCATAAAACTTCATCTCTTGGATTTACAACTAAGCCTGATGTTGTTATCTCACAAGGATGTACTGCTGGAGAGTGCTTTGTTCCTCTAAGCTTTCTAACAAATATAGTTCTGTGTGGGGGAATAAAGTATAACGCAAAAACACCATCAACTACGAATTCTTCAACACCATAAGCAGAGAAGTCTCTTGCCCCACCGTTTGTTTCTGTAGTCATCATTGTTGTACAGTTTAAGTCTTTTAAATAATCTCCAAATCTAAACAAAAGATTTCTAAGTCTACCGGCATCGTTTATCCAACCACCAAAAGCAGTAGTGGAGTCAACTGTAAGTCTAGTTGCCCCTATGTCTTTAACCATAGAAGAAATTATATCCATTTCTTTGTCTACTTGTGATTCAACGTCTTTTCTTGGATCGATATGCATTCTGTAAATCTTCATAAGATTTTTCTGTTCTAAAGATTTAATATCCCAATTAAAGTTTTCCATGTTCCAAACTATATTTTTAAGATTGTCTTCAACAGTAACAAATAATCCAGGTTCTCCAAATCTTCTTGCTCCTTCATAGATATAAGTTGTAGCAAAAATAGTTTTTCCAGAACCACAACCACCAGAAACTAAAATTGTTGCGCCTTCTGGCATTCCGCCCTGTATTAATTCATCAAATCCTGTTACTCCTGTTGGTACTCTTTTCATTTTTTACACCTTTTTTAATTATTTTTGTATATTATATTTGGTATAATATATTTATATACCTATTGTTAATATTATTCTATAGTAGTCAATTAAATTTGAAGGGGTAAATATGTTTGATAAAAAAGGGCAAGTATCTATAGAAATTTTAATAATTTTAGCAATGTTAGTAGTTGGTGGAGTTATCTTTGGAGTATACTATGTTAATCATCTTAATTCTTCAATTTCAAATCAAAACGATAATGATGTAGATGATGCCACAGACACATTTATTGATTCAATTAATAGATTTTCAGTAGAAATTATGTCTCCAATATCTGATGGAACATATAGTGCTGGAACCCAAATACAGTTTACTGCCGGTTTTACAAACAATAACGGTTCAGTAGATTGTAATTGGAGTGCCGGATCAACACAGATTTTAACAAATACCTGTTCTGACACAAACGAATTATCTCCCGGAAATTATACAATAGTAGTAACTGCAAGTGATGGATATCAGATTGCAACAGATTCTGTGAGAATAATCGTTAAATAAAGCAATATAAGAGAAACATGGAACAATTAATTAATATTATAGATCAACCAAACTGGAAAATCATTCTCTATGATCTTGTTAAGTCTAATGAAATTGATATATGGAATGTCGATTTGATTAATTTAACAGATTTATATTTAGAAAAGATTAGAAATTTAAAAGAAGAAAACCTAATTATTCCGGCTAATGCTTTGCTTGCTGCAGCAATTCTTCTTAAACTTAAAGCATATTCTCTAAAATTAACAGCCGCAGATAATAACGAAGAAGAATTAAAATTATTAACTGATGACAACTATATATTAAGTAATTCTGTTGATTTAAATACACCAATGAGATTAAAGGAAGGGCAAGTTAGTCTTGATGAGTTAATTGATGTTATTGATATCATGATGAATGCCCCAACAAAGAAAAATGTTGATAGAAAATTAAAAGAAAAAAAAGAAATAGAGTTTGTTCTTCCTAAAAGAACAATTGATTTTTCTGAAAGAAGCGATAGTCTATTAGCTGAAATAAAGGATAACGCAGACAAATATAATATGGTTCTTTTCTCTAGTTTTACAAAATCTGAAAAAGACCCATACTTAATAGTTGAAAATTACTTTATACCTCTCCTGTTCCTTGTACAAGACAAGAAGATAGATGCTTGGCAAGAAGACTTTTTTTCAGAAATATTTATTAAAATTTTATAACTGAGAAAATATGACAAAAGAAAAACAGAGCCTTGAAGATATTAAATGCGCAATTGAAGCAATACTATTTATGAGCCCGAGAAGCATCCCAATTAAAAAAATTGAAAAGAGCTTTCCAGAAATAGATAAAGAGGTCATAAGAATAATACTTTCAGATTTAAAAGAAGAATACGAAAAAAAGAATACAGCAATTAAAATTATTATTGATGGAGATTCTGCAGAAATGCTACTTAAGCCAGATTATGCTAAATTTAGTGTATTTGCAACAGGTAAACAACTAACAAAATCAGAATTAAAAACATTAGCATTAATTGCCTTAAATTCTCCTGTTGATCAATGTAAGATTACTAAAAGAAGACCTAATGATCATCTCCCTACCCTTAAAGAATTAGGATTGATACAAGTTTACAAGAAAGGAAGAAGAAATGTTTTAGAAACCACTAAAAAGTTTGATATTTTATATAATAAGAAAGCAAAGCCAGTTTATTAGAAAGTAATAAAAAAGTGAGAATAAATGAAGAAAAAAATAATATTTATATTTCTGTTTTTAATAATGCTATCTGCAAACATCTTTGCATATATCCCAAAAGCACAAATGAAAATTTTTGCAGTAAATAATTCTAATGCAGGCATGGATGCTAATCTAATTATTGAAATAGAACCAGGAACTGGTAAAATTTATTCAAATGTTAATTCTCAAGTTGGTTCATTAACTCAAGAATCTGAAAGAAATGCAGTAAATGCTGCAGAGAGGGTAGTAAAAGACACAAAAGGAAAATATGATTATTTATTTGAAATACAATCTGCAGCAAGCAGTATAGATGGACCATCAGCAGGTGCTGCAATGTCTTTATTATTAGTTTCTATGCTTAGCGATAAAGATCTTTCAGGAAAGGTAAGTATTACTGGAACCATAACAGAAGATGGTTATGTTGGAGAAGTTGGGGGGATTGGAGCAAAAGCAAAGAAAGCTGCAGAAACCGGAATTAAATTATTTATGATACCAATAGGTACAAGAAAGCAAGCAATAACTACAGATTCTGGAAACTCTCAAATAGTTGATCTTCCAGAATATGCATTTGATAAGTGGGGCATGAAAATAATAGAGGTTGAAACCATAGAGGATATTCAAAAATATGTTTCCATAGATATTGATGATATTGATATTAACTTAACAAAAGAAGCAACAGAACAAGAATATACACCAACACCAATTGAATATTCAAAAGCACTAGAGCCAATGAGATCATTAGTAGATAAATATTTAGTTGATGCAAACAAAGTTTTAGAAAAAACAGAAAGCAACATTAATATTAGTAAAATAAAAGACAGTTCAACTGTTCAAAGCCTATTGTCTTTAGTTGATTATTCCAAGGAGTCGATATCTAATGCACATAAATATTCCGCAGGGAATTATCTGTACACTGCAGCAAACGAAGCATTCCTTGCAAAGATTTATCTAATTGCAATTGATGAAGTGGTAAGTAATCCTTCTATTCTAACCGCCGATTCTACAATATATAATTTAAGACTTAAAGAAATAGAAGACAGAATAGAGTTAACAGAAAATCGATCAAAATCTTGTTCTTTAGACAAAATTGAATGGTGTATAAGTGCAAGGCAAAGAATTGTTTGGGCAAAAAATAAAATCAAAGATATTAAGGAAAATAGTAAAGATGGAGCACCACTTGATAGAATTATGGATTATAGTTATGCTCTTGGCTGGATAGAAATAGCAAATGATTTCTTAGATATTGGGGTTTCGACAGATAAAGAGGATATAAAGTTTGTGGAGAGTTCAGAATTTAAAGAATTAGCACAGCAATACATCGTGAATTTAGAAAACGAAATTGTTTTGTTAGATACAACCATTTCACAAGATGATGATATTCAAAGAAGATTAAAGGCCGCAAAAACCGATTATGAAATGGGCTGGTACGTTACTTCAATTTATGATGCAGCATCTGCTAAAGCAGTAATCAATTCTAGAAAAGAAACAAATACAGAAATGTTTGATGAAAATTTATTTATCTCAAAATATAACTCAATGACTTTTTTAAGTTCCGAAGAAAATTTAAAAACAGAGAAAAATATTTGGTCAAAATTGTATTATGATCATGCAACACACTACTATAAAAGCTATAATTATTATAAGAATAAAAACACTACAAAAGCTCAAAGTAACATTAAAATCGCAATGTCAATTATTGGTCTTTCTGTTGAATTATATGATGTTGAAAACAAGATTTTAGATTATTATAATAAAGGAGAAATGGTAATAGAGGTTATAGATTCAGATAAAAAAGAAACAACAGAAAATAATACCATCACAAATGTAAATTCTTCCCAAGAAAAGGTTTATGTTTATAAGAATAACAACGACACAACCATTTTTTGGATAATTGCTATTGGTTTGTTTTTAATGATAATAGCAATTGTCATAGATAACGAAATTCGTAGGAATAGCAGACATCAGAAAATACAATCTTCTCTTTTAGAATTAGAAAAGAAGTTAAGTGAAGGACGCATAAGTAAATTCACTTATGAGGATATGAAAAAAAGCTATTTAAAAGAGCTAAAAGAAATAGAGCAAAGAAATGAAAATCCAAGACTTAAAAGATATCAACAGCCACAGGAAGTTGAAAAACCAAAAGTAAAATCTCGAAAGAAAATTACAAAGAAGAAAAGATAAAGTTATTTCTTTAATTTTAAATCCATAACAATCTGAACAATTGAAGGGGAGTAACTTCTTATAATTCTTTTACTCATTATTTCTAGGATAACCTTATTTTTCTTTGCAATTCCTTCAATCTCTTTTTCAGTCTCTGTGTAGGGGTCGTCTTTAGGCACAAACTTATATATGTGAATTATGCCCCCGTCTTTTGCAGAAAAGATTGCAGAATCCAAAAACAGTTCTGCAGATTTTGGTAAGGGCATAATCGTTCTATCAAAATAATCAGGATATTTCTCCGCCTCAATCTTTACGTCTCCAAGCACAGGTATTACTAAGCCTTCAACGTGGTTTAGTTTAATATTCTCTATCAAATACTTTACTGCTAAATCATTAAGTTCAATAGCCACAATTTCTTTAACTTCTTTGTTTTTTGCAATCGCAATCGCAAAAGGCCCGGCACCAGCAAAGAAAACTCCGATAGTTTCTTCATTCTCAACCAAAGAAACAATTCTTCTTCTTTCTTCTGAAAGCCTTGTAGAGCAAAAAACTTTTTCAACATCAATCTTAATTCTACAGCCATTTTCTTTAATTATTGTCTCTCTTGTGTCTACTCCAGACACCAATTCCATATCTTGTGTTCTGTAGATGCCTTTATGTTCTCCAATCTTATTAAGAACAGTTCTTGCATTTTTATGTAATTTTAGTAATGCTTTTCCAATTGCAGGATAATATGCTTTTAATTCCTTGTCAATTCCAATAATAATGATGTCTCCAACAATATCATAAGCGCTGTTTATTTGGGATACCATTTCAGGAGCGATGCCATCTTCAAGAAGTAGATCTTTAAAGCTTTTTTTAATGTTCTTTTGTTTCTCTAGCTCTTCGTCAACTTCAAATTCCTTAAGTTCCGACGTAATCTTAAGTACAGGTATAATTATATGTTCTTCAAGTCTTTTAATCTTATAGCTATTATCAAGATTATTTTCTTCTCTTAGTTTAGCAATTACTTCTTGTGCTTGTTTTTTTGCAATTTTTATGGTGTTCATTTTCATTTTCACAAAAAAATCAATAACTGGGTTTTATATATAATTTAAAATCTAAAATAATTTAAATGGAGCATATTTTAGAGTATTTTGTAGGGGGAGGATATAATCTAGTAAATACCACAGTCTATGCGGCAATAGTGTTTACGGGTTATTATCTATTTTACAAGGCAATCAAAAAATATGCTTCATTTGTAAAGATTGACAAGCACTTTCTTTGGGGAGTGCTTGTCTTTGTATTCTTTGGTTCTCTTCTTAGAATACTTGAGCAGAACTATACAGGCGTGTGGTTAATAAACTCTTCCAATTCCCCTTTAGAAATTGGTTTTTATTTTCACACGCCTGGTTGGCTTATTCTTCTCTCGTTTGTTTTTCTGGTTTCATTTTTGCTTTCAATAATTCTTTTTAAAGAAAAATATTACAGATTATTAATTCCAATTGGCTGTTGTCTAG